>JAEWWO010000300.1 GCA_023396345.1 Bacteroidota bacterium | reverse complement strand
ATAAACCTGTCTAATTGGGCTTCGGGCAGGGGATAAGTTCCTTCCTGCTCAAGCGGATTTTGTGTTGCCATTACCAGGAAAGGATCGTCCAGTTTATAAGAGGTTTCGCTGATGGTTACCTGTTTTTCCTGCATGGCTTCCAGCAGGGCTGACTGAACTTTTGCCGGCGCACGGTTAATCTCATCTGCAAGAATAAAGTTAGCAAAAATGGGTCCTTTACGTACCTTAAATTCATTGGTCTGTTGATGATAAATCATAGTACCAATTACGTCGGCAGGTAATAAATCTGGCGTGAACTGTATTCTGCTGAATTTAGCATTGATTACTTCCGATAAGGATTTAATGGTAAGTGTTTTCGCCAGACCGGGTACACCTTCCAGCAATACGTGTCCGTTGCTCAGTAAGCCGATAAGCAAACGGTCAATCATATACGATTGACCAATAATTTTTTCGGCTACTTCTGCCTTTATTCTTTTTATGAAATCAGCTTTTTGAGCTACCTGTTCATTTATTCTTACAATTTCTTCTGCGCTTTGCATAAAGTCTTTTAGAGTTTTTGTTTTTTATAAACGGTGAAAATACGAATAGGTTCGTTAATAAAATATAAAAAATATGAATTTTAGCAATATGAGTAAGCAAATATCATGCACTTTTTTATGTCACAGATTAATAAAGAAATTTTAAACAACAGCTATTATTATTTAACTTCGCGCCATGTCAAAATTTGCGCACGATACAGTAAAACCTTTTCAGGACAGCGATAAAGAAAAAAAGCAGCAGGTAGCTGATATTTTTGATGATATTTCGGGTAAATATGATTTTCTTAATCGTATTTTAAGCTTGGGAATTGATCAGGGATGGAGAAAAAAAGCTATTAAACGTTTACATACTATTCAGCCGAAAACTATACTTGACGTGGCAACCGGAACGGGAGATTTTGCCATCATGACCTATAAAATGCTAAAGCCCGAAAAAATCACGGGAATAGATATTTCAAAAGGTATGCTGGAAATAGGTAAGGAAAAAATTGCAAAAGAAAATCTGTCAAATTATATATTACTGCAACAAGGTGATAGCGAAGATTTACCTTTTGCTGATAATAGTTTTGACGGAATTACCGTTTCATTTGGTGTGCGTAATTTTCAGAATCTGGAAAAAGGAATAGCAGAAATGTATCGCGTATTGCGCCCGGGAGGTAAACTGATTGTACTTGAATTTTCCAGACCCAAAAATCCTATTTTCAGGCAACTGTATAAATTGTACATGAAAGTGGTAACACCTAACGTAGGTCAGGTAGTATCTAAAAACAAAAAAGCTTATCAGTATCTCAACAATTCCATTATGGTATTTCCTGAGAGAAAAGATTTTACCAGTGTAATGGACGGAGTCGGATTCGCACAAACCTCTTACGAGCCGCTTACATTAGGCATCTGCTGTATTTATGAAGGGAATAAGTGAGATGTTTAAAATCAGTGTCTTGACTTATTTATTTATCTTTGCCAAATGAGTACCGGCAAATACCAAAACATTCGTCATTTATCTTTACAGCAACTGGAAGATTTCTTTCTTGAAAAAGGAGAGAAAAAGTTTCGTGCAAAGCAGGTGTATGAATGGTTGTGGCAAAAAGGTGCACAGAGTTTTGCCGAAATGTCTAATCTTTCAAAAGATTTACGTCAGATGCTGGGCAGTAATTTTACCTTACCTGCATTGTCTGTAGATCTGGTTCAAAATAGTGAAGACGGCACTATCAAAAGCAGATTTCGTACGCACGACGGACACCTGGTTGAAGGCGTGTTGATTCCAACTGACGAAAGAAAAACAGCCTGTGTATCTTCACAAATTGGCTGTAGTCTTACCTGCAAGTTTTGTGCTACGGGTTATATGGAACGCAAACGTAATTTGGATTTTGATGAAATATATGATCAGGTTGTTTTGCTGAACAGACAAAGCGAAACTCAATACGGACAAAAACTTTCAAACATTGTATTCATGGGCATGGGCGAGCCTTTATTGAATTACAATAATGTAATAAAAGCTGTGGAGAGAATTTCAGCAGAAGACGGATTGTTCATGAGCCCGCGTCGTATAACGGTTTCAACAGCAGGTGTGGCAAAGATCATTAAAAAAATGGGTGATGATAAAGTTCGTTTCAAACTTGCTTTATCGCTGCATGCTGCCAACGATGAAAAACGTAACGAGATTATGCCTATCAATGAAAGCAATAATATCCGCAGTCTTGCAGAAGCTCTGAATTATTTTTATAAGCATACCAAAAACGAAATTACGTTTGAATATATTCTTTTCAGCGGATTCAATGATTCAGAAAAAGATGCACAGGAGCTGGTAAAACTCTACAGACAAGTGCCTGCGGATTTGGTGAATCTTATAGAATACAATCCTATTGATAATGCAGATTTCAGAAAACCCAATGAAAAAGTAACCGATGATTTTTTACGGTATCTGGAATCTCATAAAGTAAACGCACGATTACGTAGAAGTCGCGGAAAAGATATTGATGCAGCATGCGGTCAATTGGCCAATAAAGCGTAAATTTATTTAATAAATGATATTTCTATGCTTAATAATCAACAGGTAAATATTGTGTAATAAATAATACTAAAACTAAAACATGTCTCTTATACAGTTTTCCATTAGGAAATTTGAAGAGGCTAAATATAATACAATGAAGAAAAGTTCAGGTTTTGAGAAGTTTATTAATCCTCAAAGCAATGCAAAAAAAAGAGAAGCATTTCGTCAGGAAAAGAGAGATGCTAAAAAAGATATGAAAGCTTATGGCGATGAGCTTCGTTCAGAAAAATCTGCCAAAAGCAGAGGTGAAAAAACCTTTGAACCTGAAAAAGGAAAAAGACATAATCCTGCACACGGCAGACAGGGAGACAGTTTCAGAAAACGTCAGTCGCCCAGACATCATGATGATCCGGAAGATTTAGCAAACAGATTCGATAAGCCAAAGAGAGAAAATAGTCCGGAAAATAAGAGCAGCTATTCACGAAGAAATGATACGGGAAAACCTGTGAAAAAAGGAAAATTTGCAGAACAACGTTCCTACGAAAAATCATACAAAAAGAAGGAGTTTAAGGAAGAAGAAGTTGCTGAAGAAAAAATGCCGCTGAATAAATACATAGCCCACAGTGGTGTTTGCAGCAGAAGAGAAGCGGCAGAGCTTGTGAAAAAAGGTCTTGTAAAAGTGAACAAGGATATTGTATATGAACCGGGTCTTAAAATTGCTGACAGTGATATTGTATATGTAAGAGATAAAAAAATCACTTTACAGGAAAGACTGGTCTATGTAATTATGAATAAACCTAAAGATCACATCACAACTGTTGAAGACGAAAAGGGTAGAAAAACTGTTTTGGATCTGGTTAAAAATCATGTGGAAGAAAGAATCTATCCTGTGGGCAGATTAGACAGAAATACTACAGGTGTATTGTTGCTTACCAATGACGGTGAACTGGCGCAAAAGCTTACGCATCCTTCATTTGAAGTGAAAAAAATATATGAAGTTACCTTAGATAAAGTATTAACAAAGGAAGATGCAACGAAGATTCTGGAAGGCATAAATCTGGAAGACGGATTTATTAAAGCAGATGCTTTAGGATACGCCGATGCGAAAGATAAAAAAGTAGTAGGCATAGAAATTCATAGCGGAAAAAATCATATCGTAAAAAGAATTTTTATGCACTTTGGATATTCGGTTACAAAGCTTGACAGGGTTATGTTTGCGAACCTTACAAAGAAAAATGTAGAGAGAGGCAAATGGCGTTTTCTGAATGAAAAAGAAATACGCTTACTCAAATCTATGAACAGAGGTGGAAGATACAGCGGTAACAGAAATAAAAAATCAGAATAAGAATATAAGCATTCAATGGAAATTGTTTTTGAAAATGAGCGTTTTGTTGCCGTAAATAAACCATCGGGCGTATTAAGCATCCCGGACAGAAATCAATCTTCTCCTTCACAGAAAGATATGCTGCAACAGCAATTCGGAGAAATATTTACCGTGCACAGACTCGATCGGGACACCAGCGGATTGATAATTTTTGCAAAGGATGCTGCAACGCATAAACTACTTTCAGAAAAGTTTATGACAAGAGATATGCAAAAATTTTATCTCGGATTAGTCAATAGCAGTTTACATCCTGAAGCCGGAACCGTAGACGCAGCGATAGCAGAGCATCCTGCTAAAAACGGAAAAATGATTGTGCATCAAAAAGGAAAACCGTCAGTTACGGAATATGAAACCATTGAAAAATTCCGTTCTTTTTCTTTAGTAAAATATAAAATTCTTACGGGACGCACACACCAGATTCGTGTGCATACACAATATTTAGGAAGCTCAATAGTTTGTGATGCTGTTTACGGGGATGGAAAATCTGTTTACATTTCTGATATCAAAAGAAATTACAAATTGTCTAAAAACGAATTGGAAGAACGACCTATACTGAACAGACTTGCACTGCATTCCAGTGAACTGAAATTTACTTTAGACAATAATGATTATGCGCTGGAAGCTCCGCTACCAAAGGATTTGAGAGCTCTCTTGCAGCAATTGCGTAAGAATCAATAGGCGCGTATTAATGCAATGCCTAATATTAATATACAAATGAACAAAACAAATACGCCTGTATAAAGTATAATTATTAGTTTTGTTGGCTTTGTTATTTGTTTGCCGGATGCAGCACCGAAAAAACCACCCGATATCAGTATGGCTGACATGGGAAAGCCAATTCTGATACTCCATTCTAACAGAGGGGAAAAGCCTGCATAATCAATCAATATTTCACAGAACAATGAAAGTAAAACAATAACTCCTGCATGTGCGTGTCCCGAACGGAACATTGATTTCTGAAAAGGTGTAAGTTCAAGATCTTTGTGTTTACCTGAAAGTATTTGCATTAAAAAGTTTCCACCAAACATAATGGTAGGAATTGTAAGTAAAACAATACCACACATTAAAATTGTATTCTGGCTCATAATAGTTTTTTATATTAAAGTAATGTTTGTGCAATAACCAAAAAAATAAATGCAATAATCAAAGCAATAGACCGAAAGCCCTGAAAGAATCTCCATAGTTTTCTTTTTCTTTGCCATTCGGGTGTATACCCATCATGCCATTTACCAGTTTGAAAATTAACCGGCACATTAAATATAACGGTCGTTGCAGTCATAATTGCAAGAAGTATCATTGCTATAATTCTTAACACAAAAGATATGCTTGATTTATCTTCTGTGAAGCTGATCAGAAAGATAGATAAAGCAAGACTTAAAGGCATTAATACAGGCATTACTCTGCCAAATGTTTTTAGTAATCCTTTCTGAAACTGAATTTCTGATTCTTGTGGCAATTGTTTTATTACAGGATGTACGCAGCTCCATGAACCGCTTTCAGCACCCACAACCCAACCAATGATAACGATGGTAATTATTTCAAGATATATCATTTTTATAGTTTTTGTTTAATGCAAAATTATACATCAACTAAACTCAAAAAATGAACCCAAGTTAAGAAATACGTTTTCTGATTCGGCTGAGCGCTTGTGGTGTAATGCCGATATAAGAAGCAAGATATTTTAAAGGTATTTGCTGAATCAATCTTGGGTTTGAGTTCAGCAGGTTCAGATATCTTTCTTCGGCTGTTTCTTTCAGCAAAGAAAGTTCTCTCTTTGATTTTATAAGAAAAAGTTGTTCGCTTGCATCTCTGCCAATTTTATTTCCTATGTCTGTTTGCTCATAAATCTCTTCCAAATCTTCTTTGCTGATTCTCCACAATGTAGTATCTGCAAGGGTTTCCACTGAATATTCAGAAGGCTTATTTTGAATAAAAGATTCATAAGCACTCATAAACCATCCTTCAAAAGCAAAAACAAAAGTGATGTCGTTCTCTTCTTTTGGTATGTAAAAACGTACAATTCCTTTTTCTATAAATGACAAATATTTCTCGGTTTTCCCTATGGGTAAAATAATAGTTTTCTTAGGGAAATGCACCACTTCCATTTTCGATATAAAGAAATCAATTTCTTCTTTCTGTATATCCTTAAACTGTTTTAGATAAGAGATTATCTGTTCCATATTATTTAAGTACGATGAAGTTGTTTAAAATTTTTTTCATAGCTTGTATACGAGCGTTATATTAATAGAAAAGAATTACAATAATTCATTAAGCACCATCGGTGCGGCATCATTCAATAAAACATGTCGCCACTACGTGGCTTGTATGCTTTACATATATTTATTTTATTAACATTTCGTGCCTAACGGCACTTTATAAAAAAAATTTAAACATCTTCGATTAATGAATAGCTATGTTATTATTTAAAACAAAAGAAAAGATTTTTCCACATTTATATATTCCCTACGATGTATGCACAACGGTTTTACTTTTCCTATAATACTAACAAATGTTATAATAAAACATAATTCTATATTCGCCGATTCTTAATTAAAAATAAGAATTTTATGATTAAACAGATAGGTAGTTACGTTTTTTTATTGTTATCAACTGTAGCCTTTGCGCAGGAAGAACAAGTGTTGAATGATGTAGTTGTGGAAGGGAAATCCATCTCTTTACCCTTTAATACAACAAGTCAGACTATACAAATAATTACTAAAGAAGAAATTAAAAATAGTCCTGTAAGTTCTGTAGAAGAATTACTTTCTTATCAGGCTGGAATTGATATCAGACAACGCGGAACATTAGGTGTACAGGCTGATGTAAGCATTCGTGGCGGCTCATTTGAACAAGTTCTGATTCTGATAAACGGTATCCGTTTAAACGACGCACAAACAGGACATAACATGATGCATTTACCATTCAATTTATCTTCGGTAGAGCGCATAGAAATCGTGAAAGGTCCGTCAGCACGACGTTACGGACAAAATGCTTTTTCAGGTGTTATTAATATTATTACAAAAGTATCTGAACAAAATAATTTTAATATTGAATTATCCGGAGCTGAATACAATACCTATGATTTGAATGTCGGTGTAAATCTCGGAGGAGATAAAATAAACCATTATATACAGGCAGGCATGGCACAGTCTGACGGCTACAGACACAATACAGATTTTAATAAAAGGAATATCTGGTATCAGAATCAAATTGCAATCAACAAGGGTAATATTCGCATGCAGGCAGGTGTATCTGAAAAAAAATTCGGAGCCAACGGGTTTTATGCAACACCATCGGCTACAGAACAGTACGAAGAATTACAGGCATCACTGGTAAGCGTAACTTTAGAAAAAACATACGATAAACTATCCTTAAACAGCCATCTCTATTGGCGCCGAGGACAAGATATGTATTTATTTGTAAGAGATAATCCGTCTCTCTACAGAAATATGCACATCGGAAATAATATGGGTTGGGAGTCTAACTTCAGCTATCGTACAAAGGCGGGGATTACAGGTGTTGGATTTGATTTAAGAAAAGAAACATTGCGCAGTTCTAATCTGGGAACAAGAGATCATTTCGTAACGGCTGTTTTTGCTGAACATCGTTTTTTATTAGCACAAAACAAACTGGATATTACGCCGGGAATCAGCTGGACAAACTATTCTGACTTTGGAAATTTTTGGTATCCGGGTATGGATATAGGTTTTAAAATAAATGAGCGATACACGCTGTATGTTAATGCCGGTAAGACTTTCAGAGTTCCTACGTTTACTGATTTGTATTATACTTCGGCCACGGAGCAGGGTAGTGCATCACTTAAACCGGAAGAAGCCATTTCTTTTGATGCTGGTTATCGCTATTCAGGAAAAAATATATTAGCCAGTGCAGGATTTTTCATGAGAAATTCTTCAAATCTTATTGACTGGGTAAAAGATAATCAGGAAGATAAATGGACAGCACAAAATATAGCCAAAGTACAGACTAAAGGTCTGGAAGCTAATATTGATGCCTATTTCAGAAATTTTATCCGCTCGGTATCTTTGGGTTATACTTACAT
>JAEWWO010000240.1 GCA_023396345.1 Bacteroidota bacterium | reverse complement strand
ATACAACGGTAAGCAACATCATACCCAGTAAAAAAATACGCGGATTTGTACCAAACAAACGGATGGCCAATGCAGCAATTCGTCTATCAAGCCCGGAAACACTCATTCCCAATGAAATAAAAAAACCTCCCATCAAAATCCAGATGATAGGACTTGCCCACGTGCTGGTGTATGCTTCCCAGTTTTGCGACACGCCGCTTGTGAGAGAAAACTCTTCGAGAAAATAAACTGAATAAAAGACCACAAACATGCTGGTGGCAAAAGCAGGAAATACATCGGTAATCCAAAAGCCGATGGCCAGTAATACCAACAACATCACATTATATAAATGAGGTGGAAAATCTTCCGGCATGAAGAAATTCACTATAGTAAGCGATGCGAATATTACAATAAAAAACAGCGCTAATTTAGAACGCCATTTTACCGATGGGAAAGCTCTTTCTTTCCAAATATTTGATGCCATTTACACTAAAAACTGATCTGTTTCAAATATAGGATTTTTTAGAATGATGGACTAATTTATTGATAGAAAAAAATAAGAATATCATACACAGCGTAAAAAATATTTCCAACGGGCTTTTCATTTTATTTTTTAACGTACCACTCTTTCTGGCATTACTTATAAAATCATACATTTGCACAAATTTAAAAACGATGCAAGATTTAATATTAGAAGCGTGCAGCAACAGAGAATTATTGCAAGACAATAAATATATAGATGCCGTAAATGCTGTGATTGAAGAAGTAGACAAAGGAAGGCTGCGTGTGGCACAACCAACCAACGATGGCTGGCAGGTAAATGAATGGGTAAAACAAGCTATTTTATTATATTTCGGTACACAAAAAATGCAGACCTGGGAAGTGGCTCCTTTTGAATTTTACGATAAGATGTTGCTGAAAAAAGATTATGCATCACAAGGCGTACGTGCCGTTCCTCACGCAGTTGCCAGATATGGTTCTTTCCTTGGAAGAAATGTGGTATTGATGCCGAGCTATGTAAATATTGGTGCGTATGTAGATGAAGGCACCATGGTAGATACTTGGGCTACTGTGGGCAGTTGCGCACAAATAGGTAAAGGTGTACACCTGAGTGGCGGCGTGGGTATTGGCGGTGTTTTAGAACCTTTGCAGGCTTCGCCCGTGATTGTAGAAGACGGATGTTTCATTGGCAGTCGGGCAATTGTGGTAGAAGGTGTGCGGGTAGAAAAAGAAGCAGTTTTGGGCGCAAGTGTAGTATTGACCAAGTCAACCAAAATATTTGATGTGAGCGGAGAAGATGTAGTAGAATATAAAGGTTATATTCCTGCCAGAAGCGTAGTGATTCCCGGTAGTTATCCTAAAAAATTTCCCGCAGGAGAATACAATGTAAATTGTGCATTAATCATTGGTAAAAGAAAAGAAAGCACCGACCTGAAAACCAGCCTGAACGACGCTTTGAGAGATTTTAATGTGTCGATATAATTGGAAATTGCAAATTACAAATTACAAATTGCAGATTACAAATCTCATATCATAAATCATAATTCAAAAATCACAATTCTTAAATCACAAATCATACATCCCAAGTACAGAGTACTATCAATATGAATATACAAGTTTTAAAATCAAAGATACACAGGGCAACCATTACAGAAGCCGATTTAAACTATGTGGGCAGCATAACTATTGACGAAGATTTACTGGACGCAGCCAACATGATTGAGGGCGAAAAAGTATTGGTGGTGAATGTGAATAATGGCGAACGTTTAGAAACATACATTATCAAAGGTAAACGCGGCAGTGGTACCATTTGCATGAATGGTCCGGCTGCCAGAAAAGTTGCCGTTGGCGATATTGTCATTGTTATATCCTTTGCCCAACTGGAGTTTGAAGAAGCCAAACATTTTAAACCGTGGATTGTATTTCCCAATGCACAAAACAAGTTATAGTTGCAGGTTTTAAGTTTTAAGTGTAACGTTTAGCATAACTATTTCGTATCAGATAGAAAACCTGTTACAATGAAATACTTTATTACGTCAGTTTTACTGGTTATTATTTTTTCTTCCTGCGAGAAAAAACACGTAGAATGCATGGTGCCTCCGCCAATAATTACTTTTAATATTACGGATTCGGAAAATGAAAATTTAATAGCAACCAAAGCCATTACTGCTGCCAATATTAAGCTTACAGATGCTCATGGAAAAGATGCACAATTTTTTATACAATCTTTTGATAACAATGCAAGAGATGTAAGAGTACCCGTAGGAATAGACAATGGTGAAAGAATTTTCAAACTGGTTATTGCCCAATAAGACAGCGTGGTTTTTTCTGCCAAAGTTCGCGACCATAATTGTGGCAGTTCATTAACCGACTCTGAAATCATTTCTTCTACCCTGTTTTACAAAAAAGAGTTTACAGATCAATACACTTTAAAATATTAAATTTTTTCTTTAAAAAATTAATATACTCATCGCTTACTAATAGCAGGTTTTATTGTATTTTAGCTTCTTATCAAAAAAGAAGCTTTTTTTTATGAAGAACAACTTTGTGCCAAGAGATGTAAGCTGGTTAAGCTTCAACGCAAGAGTATTGCAGGAAGCTAATGACCCTACCGTTCCGTTGAGTGAAAGGATAAAATTTCTGGGTATTCATTCCAACAATCAGGATGAATTTTTCAGAGTGAGAGTAGCAGGATTAAAGAGATTAATTTCCATTGGCGAGAAAAAAAATGCTTCTCCCAATAGAAAAACATTAAAGTTAGAAGAAGAAGCCGCTGATGAAATGGAACAGATTCAGTCTATTGTATTGCAGCAACAGAGTGAATTTAACAGAATCTGGAAAAATATTCTGGATGAATTGGCGCAGGAAAAAGTTTATCTGAAAACAAATGAAGACCTTAACGAAGAACAAAAAAAGTTTGTTGAAGACTTTTTTGATGAAACTGTGGAATCAAATGTAATTCCCCTGTTGTTGAATAATCATACCAAATTTCCATACTTAAGAGATAAGAGTATTTATCTGGGTATTGCCATGCGCAAAAATGATACGGCTTACGATCAGAAATTTGCCCTGATTGAGGTACCTGTAACTGCTGTAGGACGTTTTGTATTACTGCCGTCCAAAGCCGGAGAAACCCACATCATTTTGCTGGAAGATGTGATTCGGTATAACCTCAAATACATTTTCTCTTATTTTGGTTACGATACTTTTGAAGCAAATCTTTTTAAAGTTACTAAAGATGCGGAGTTCGATGTAGATAATGACATCACTACTACCATACAGCAAAAAGTAGAAAAGGGTGTAAAAAACCGCAGAAAAGGAAAACCTGTGCGCTTTGTGTACGACAAACAAATGAACGCTGCACTGCTTACTTTTCTGATAAGAAAGCTCGGACTTTCGCAAAAAGATTCTATAATTCCGGGTGGCAGAATCCATAATTTCCGCCACTTTATGGATTTTCCTGATGTAATTAAAAGCAAAAGTAAGCGCAAGAAAAACCGTCCGCTCGATCATCCTGCATTTAATTCTACAGAACGCGTTACAGATATCATAGCAAAAAAAGATGTAATGATAAGTACACCTTATCACAATTTTACTCCGCTCATTACTTTATTGCGCGAAGCTGCCATGGATCCGGATGTAATCAGCATTAAGTTGGCAGCTTATCGTCTGGCAAGTCACTCCAAAATCATCAATGCTTTAATCAATGCGGTACGCAATGGAAAAGAAGTTACCGTGATGATGGAATTAAAAGCACGCTTTGACGAAGAAGCCAATCTGATGTGGAAGGAAGTACTGGAAGAAGAAGGTGTTAAAGTTTTAGTGGGCATACCCAATATGAAAGTTCATGCAAAAATCTGTGTAATTAAAAAGCGCGTAACTAAAGGAAAGATACTGCAATACGGATTTGTAAGTACAGGAAATCTGAATGAAAAAACAGCACGCATTTATGGCGACCACACACTGTTGACCAGTAACAGAATGGTGATGGCAGATATTAATAAAATTTTTAAATACATTCAGGATCACAACACTATGCATGTAGATTATCTGCGCAAGTGCGATACTTTGCTGGTATGTCCTGTAGAAATGCGCGATGAAATTATCAAACTGATTGATGCCGAAATTAAACATGCAAAAGCAGGGAAACCAGCTCAGATGATTGTGAAAATTAACTCGCTAAGCGATCGCATCCTCATCAATAAATTATACGAAGCCGCTGAAGCGGGCGTAGAAATTAAACTGGTAGTACGCGGTATTTTTTGTGCCGTTACTGAAAACAAAAAATTCACCAAAAACATATATGCCATCAGCATTGTAGACGAATATCTTGAGCATGCAAGAGTAATGATTTTTCACAATGGCGGTAAAGAAAGAATATTTATTTCATCAGCGGACTGGATGGTGCGCAATCTGGATCATCGTATTGAAGCAGCCATTGAAGTAATCGATCCGGAAATTAAACAGGAATTAAAAGATATATTAAATATTCAGTTAAGCGATAACGTGAAAGCACGACTGCACAACCAGAATAATAAATATGTAGCTACCGATAAAAAGAAACCTGTAAGATCTCAGTTAGAAATTTATAAATATTTTGTAAACAAAGCCAACAAAGAAACGCAGTAAAACAGTAAATAATTTACTACATTTGATGCGTAAAAATTAAACTTAAAACACTAAAAAACGCAACACTTAAATGAAGTTAGCAGCAATTGACATTGGAAGTAATGCGGCAAGGTTACTTATTACAGATGCTCTTGAAAACGGTAAGAAAACAGAATTTATAAAACTCAATCTCGTAAGGGTACCTTTAAGACTCGGCTTTGATGTTTTTGAAAAAGGAATGATTGGAGAAGATAAACAGAAGATGATCTTAAACACCATGTCGGCTTTCAAAAATTTGTTGGATGCTTACGGTATTCAACATCTTAAAGCCTGCGCCACCAGTGCTATGCGCGATGCGGGAAACAGCAAAGATATTATTGCTCAGGTGAAGAAGAAAACCGGAATACAGATTGAAATCATCTCCGGTGATATGGAAGCAGGTTTGGTTTTTGAAACGCATATTGCTGAAAAACTTGACAAAACAAAAAGCTATCTCTACATTGATGTGGGAGGTGGCAGCACCGAATTAATTTATTATAACGCTGCCAAGCAACGGTTTAAAAAATCATTCAACATAGGTACTATCCGATTGCTGAGAAAAGATGTAACCCCTGAAATGTGGATTGAAATGAAAGAGTTTCTTGACACCCACATCAAAACCAAAAAACCAATATATGCCATAGGTTCCGGAGGAAACATCAACAAAATATTTTCTATCAGCAAAAAGAAAGAAGGCACTGCCCTGCCCTTCAGTGCTATTAAATCATATCTGAAAGAATTTTCTGCATTAACTGTAGAACAAAGAATTAAGAACTATAAATTTAAAGAAGACCGCGCCGATGTAATTGTGCCTGCGCTGGAAATTTTCAACAATGTAATGCGCTGGGCCGGTGCAACAGAAATCTATGTACCTAAAATTGGTGTCGCCGACGGATTAATACATTCCTTATACGAAGAAGTGAAAGCAACTGAAAAGAAGGAAGCAACTGCGGTAAAGAGCTAATTAGTAGCCGTATGTAATTATTTTTAGTGGAGGGTGTCTTCAACGTCCACTCTCTGAAAAACATTCACAATATGTAAATTTAATTCCCATGAAGACCAGAATAGTAAATTTATTTTTTTTATTCTTCCTTATTTCAAGTTTTAGCAATGCTCAGTTCTATCCAAATCCTGAAGCTTATAAACACTTTTCTATTATAAAAAATAATGACACTATAAATTATCATGTGTATGCTTCAAAGAATTTTAATGAATTGGAAAGGTTTATATTGTTTATTCATGGATCCGGTTCTGAACCGCTGTTTAAAATTTCTAAAGAGAACAAATCTACATCTATAATCAGTTCTATTCCTTTTGACTTAGACAAAATACCTGAAAACCTTGCGTTGGTAGTCGTTTCAAAAAAATGTATACCTTTTTCTATTACTAATAAAAATTTCGTCACTCCTGAATGTTTTTTTGAAAATGAAGGTTTGGATTACAGAGTGTGGCAGAACAATGAAGTAATAAATCATATTATCAAAAATCAAATCTTACTTCCTAAAAAAATTTTGGTAATCGGACATTCAGAGGGAAGTGATGTTGTTGCAAAACTTGGAACTATAAATAATAATATCACACATATTGGATTCTGGGCTGGTGGCGGAAACACTCAATTTTATGATTTTGCCTTGTTTATTAGGAAAGAAGTAAGTGAAGGAAAAATTGATGAACAAACTGCACAGCTTAAATTGGACAGTCTGTTTAATAAAATCAAAGAAATACAAGCCGAACCTAATTCTATAACAAAAGAATGGAATGGACATACCTATAAACGATGGACACAATTTTCAGAACCGCCAATTGAAAATCTGCTCAAAATTAATAAGCCATTATTTGTTGCATTAGGATCAGAAGATGAATCTGTTCCTGTAGAGTCCGGATTATTAATTCCCATAGAATTTCTAAAACATAAAAAGAATAATTTAACTTTTAAATTATATCCCAACTATGATCATTCTTTTAATAAGATTCCTCAAAATGAAAATGAAGAATGGGAAGATAAGTGGATGGATGTATTCAAAGATTTTTTAGATTGGACGAATAAATAAAATCCTGTAATTGCTAACGGTACATTAAGTCACTAAACATCATTCCGTAAGTTCAATACGATTATTTTCGGAATCTAAGATTACGCTTTCGTAGGATTGTGATATTTTTCTCCGGCATCGGCATGAAAAAATTCTTCATAAAATGTTTTCATCTTCTCCAGGTCTTTAACCCAAATGGCTATATGTTCTATTTTCATTGTAAAAAATTATTTATCTGTCGTTTTATTCTTAGGCGGTGTCTTCACCGCCATATAAGTTTTCATTAGGCTTACTCACATTCCGTTTGCTTAAACACCAGACCTTTGGTATAATCTATTGTTTCTGGAGATGGAAAATAAGCCGTATCGCCTTTTACATCAATTTTACCAATACCTTCTGTTATTTGTCCGGAAGCAACTTTAAAATATCTTTCGCTCACGCTCTGCATTCCTTCCGATTCAAAGTTATACCACAAATGAAGTATATCATTAGTAAGCTTACCGTTTACTGAACCTTTGCTGTCATCTTTTTCAAAATTATCATAATGAGCTGTACCGCTTACTGCGCTATCTTTGATAAACAGTCTGTAAGTGTACACATCCTTACCTGATACAAATTGATAACATAAAGTATCACCCTCAGGTATCAGGGCTTCTGTCGCAACCGTAGTAGTGTCCTGAGTTATTACAGCAACAGAATCTGTCTGCGCATCATTATCCGCAGAAGAACAGGAAAAAAGTGCAATTACACTGACAATAATAAGCAGTTGTTTCATAGTATAGTTTTTTTATTTTTTTGAGCAAAGCAAGTGCCAAATAAAAATGGCATCCTCTACAGAACGCCATTTTTTAAATTATCTCAATTAAAATATTATACCAATGCTATATCCAGTACTTCCTGCATTTCTTTTACATAATGAAATTTCATGCCTTTGATAAATTCTTTATCAATTTCATTCACATCTTTTTCGTTGAGATAGCACATAATAATTTCTTTAAGTCCTGCACGCTTGGCAGCAAGTACTTTTTCTTTAATGCCTCCTACGGGTAAAACCTGCCCTCTTAAAGTAATCTCACCTGTCATTGCCAGATGCGTCTTTACTTTTTTATTCATGAATGCTGATGCAATTGCTGTCATCATTGTAATGCCGGCACTGGGTCCGTCTTTGGGAACTGCACCTTCAGGAACATGTATGTGCAGACTTTTATTTTCAAAATCAGCCATATCAATGCCCAATTTCTCACTGTTTGACTTAATGTATGTCAACGCAGTTGTAGCACTTTCTTTCATTACATCTCCCAGATTTCCTGTTAACTTCAGTTCACCCTTACCTTTACTCAATAAAGCTTCTATAAAAAGAATATCACCGCCCACGTATGTCCAGGCCAGACCTACAGCTACGCCCGGCATATTGGCATTTTTATAAATCTCATTGCTGTATTTTTCATTACCCAGAATTTCTTCTATCAGTTCGGGAGTTACTGAGGCAGGCACTTTGTCAGTTGTTGCATATGTTTTTGCCAGATTACGCATTACGGATGCTATCTGTCTGTCCAACTCACGTACTCCACTTTCGCGGGTATAGCTTGAAATTAATTTCTGAATGGATTTATCCGGAAATCTAAACTTAAGCTTTGCCAATCCATGTGCTTCTTTTTGTTTGGGAATTAAATGCCTCTTTGCAATTTCTACTTTTTCTTCCAGAGCATAACCACCGAGTTCTATAATTTCCAGTCTGTCGCGCAATGCCGGCTGAATATTCTGGAGATTATTGGCAGTAGCTATAAACAATACTTTGCTTAAATCGTATTCCAGTTCTAAATAATTGTCATAAAAGCTGCTATTTTGCTCAGGGT
>JAEWWO010000148.1 GCA_023396345.1 Bacteroidota bacterium | reverse complement strand
CTAAAACCGGCAATCTTAAACAACTTTTTATAAACTCAATTTATTGACAATCAATTATTTAAATAGTATTTAAGGAGAGACTAAATAATGCTGAATAAAATTCAATCTGAAAAATAGCATTCCTACGGAACGCCGTTTTATGTGATTGTATTTACTCTACACAGATATAATTCCTACGGAATTAATCACATTCACAAGAATAGCAGATAACAATAACGATAAAAACTTTAATATTTTCAGAGAAATAAATAGCGTTCCTACGGAACGCAACTTCTGGTTATTATTTTTACTACACAGATATGATTCCTACGGAATCTTACTTAGGTGTTATTGGTCATAAACAATGCTGAATAAAATTCAATCTGAAACATAGCGTTCCTACGGAACGCTATTTCCGAACACCTTCTACACAGATATGATTCCTATGGAATCTCGTTAGACATTATTGGTCTATAAATAATGTTGAAAAATTAAATCCTGAAATCACAATCCCTAATAGAACAGTAACACCTCTTACTTGCCTGTCAGATTCTTTTGATTTCCGATTATAGAAATATGTTCCGTAGGAACAGTATATGTGTAGAAATACATTGCAAATTATAACGCGTTCCGTAGGAACGCTATCTATATCCCTTCACAAAAATCACATGGGTTTCATATAATTTTCTATGGGCAATCTGTTGGCAAGACTTTTAGCTAAGGTCAACTCATCGGCATACTCCAACTCTCCGCCAAAGGCAATACCGCGGGCAACTGTGGTGATTTTGCATGGCGATTTGGATCCTAACTTTTTCTGAATATAATAAATGGTTGTATCACCCTGAATATTGGGATTCAATGCAAAAATCAACTCTTCCGTTTCTTCTTCTTTCACTCTGCTTACCAATGTATCTATATGCAAACTATCCGGCCCGATTCCATCCAGAGGAGATATAACTCCGCCCAACACATGATATGTACCATTGAACTGTTGCGTACTTTCAATGGCAATCACATCTCTTATATTTTCTACCACGCAAATTACTTTTTGCTTTCGGGATGCATTGGCACAAATACCGCAAAGAGCGCCATCACTTATGTTGTGACAACGACTACAGAATTGTATGCCTTCGCGCATTTTGCTTACAGCTTCAGAAAAAAATTGTACATCTTCTTTTTCCTGTTTTAATAAATGCAACACGAGCCGCAAAGCAGTTTTTTTGCCTATGCCCGGTAGTTTTGCAAATTCATTCACCGCATTCTCCAACAAAACAGAAGATAATTGCATAATTTATATTTCCTAAATATTTATTGATTGATAAAAATTTCCAGTTCGTTTTCCCAGTTTGCTCTTAAGGCAACAGTTTTGCGATGTGTAATAACCCGTTCCGGCTGCCTTCTTTGTTTGTAGCTACCTGCGTCCCAACGCATATTATCATTGGTGTCATACAGAATGCGTACCTGGTATTCGCCGGGTTCATATTTGTCTCTCATAATTCTTCTATCCTCTCCTATCTTCATGGAATCTACCAGTTCTTCGCTTTGAAATAGTAAAACAACAGGATTCTGTGTCATATCCACATCAGGAAAAGTCATGGTAAATGCAGCATAATCTCTTTCTGTTTTTGTCTTAAACTTTGTGGTATCCGCTTTTGTAAGCCTCACATCAAAACTATCAACCGCAGCCTCGGGAGTAACAACTAAAATATAATGCTGATCTTCCGGCCAGTTATATTTTAAAGCGAAGGAGGAATTATTAGAATCGAGTCTGCTTTTTTCAATTGTATAGCCTGTTACCGGTACATAATTGGTATCGCTGAGCATAATACCGGAAGGATTAAAATTGCTTAACGGTTTTGAATAGTTGATATATAAATCATCAATCAGACTTTGTGCCTCTCCCCCAGTAGAAACTGTTACATTCAGCGGTTTCTTAGCATCTTCTTCCCGTTGTCTGCGCAATTGGTTTTCTGACAAAATTCTTGGTCTGCCCACATCTTCATACTCTCTGTAGGCATACAATACAACGGGCGTAGAATCAGTACTGTTAGCCGTTATCACATTATCATAATAAGCAAATAATGTAGTGGAATCGGCATAATTGCGCATATAAGTATTTTCTACAGCAAACAGATGAAAAGGCTTGTTTTGAGGCAGAAATCTGAAAGTAAAATTTCCGGCAGAGTCCAACCGGGTATAGTATCTCGGAGAAGCCTTGTAAATGGCAGTATCTGAAAAATCGGTATACAACACAGCCAGTAAAGTGGAATCAGGCAATCCTGTTTCTGCGAGTATGATACGACCGCTGATAGTTCCTGTATCTATTACACTTCCGGTACTTAACACATACGTATAATTTTCGTATGGATTGCCCTCGTTGGCATCTTTGATAGATTCGCCAAAATCGAAAGAATAAGTAGTGTTTGGATCCAGAGCTTCTTTTAAAGTAATAGTAATCTTTTCAAGATAACTCCTTACGTTAGGCATAGTTTTTACCGTGGGTGACACAATCAGGTTTTGCTGCACATTTTCCACCGTTATATATTCATCAAAAACAAGTTCGATTTCTTTGGCAGTAAAATTTGTTGTGGAATCTCCGGGATTGGCAGCCACAAGGTTAGGCGGCAAACTATCTCTGGGACCTCCACCCGGAGGTACAATTACAGCGCAATTGGAAAAGAATATTCCAAAGCATAATAATGCGGCGAGCGAATAAAATAATTTATATAATAACTTCACGTTCTATTTTTTCTTTTTTTATCAATCTATATAACAAAGCAATATTGTTTGCGAATTTATTGAATTTAAAAATACAATGAAGCACTTAATTGTTTTTAGGATAAAAAAGTTATGCTAAAATACTACTGTTTAATTATGGGATATTGATTTTTGATTGTAAATTTGTGTCAGTCAACAAAACATATTTTATGCAATTTGACAAAATTCACAATAAAGGACAAGCTCGTCTGTTTGAAAACAAATATTTAGAGTTTCTTACCAAAGGTCACCCTGCCATTATCTGGGGCATGTATATTCCCATTATTATTTATATGCTTTACAGAGCCAATGCCGTAGCAGGTTATTCATGGGGAAAAGTAGCAGGAATATTTTTTATTGCCATGGCATCCTGGACTTTGTTTGAGTACTTTGCACACAGATATATCTTTCACATGAAAGTAAAAAATCCGACTTTGCAAAAAGTTGCTTATATCCTGCATGGCAATCATCATCATTATCCCAGAGATCGGCAAAGATTATTTATGCCTCCTGTTCCCAGTATAATTTTATCAGCTATTATATTCGGCATCTTTTATTTAATTATGCGCGATATTGCATGGGCATTTTTCCCGGGTTTTATTTTGGGTTACTTATTGTATGCTTCTATGCACTACGCCATTCACGCATTTGCTCCGCCTAAAGGCATGAAAGCTTTATGGAGGAATCATCATTTGCATCATTACAAAGATGAAGAACTGGGTTTTGGGGTAAGCAATACTTTTTGGGACAGAGTATTTGGTACGATGTTCGACCTGAAAAAAGTAAAAGAAGATAAGGAGAAAGTAAAAGAACTGATGTTTGAAAAGAAGAAATAATCTTCTGAAAGCTTCTCACGTTTTTTATCGGTAAATCTTTTTGGTATGTTTTCAATACGTCCTTTACAACCGGAAGAAGCAGGCTTTCTGGAGAGTATGTTATATGAAGCTATCTTTACTCCTCCCGGTACAGAGAAACCGCCGTATTCTATTATACAACATCCCGATCTTGAAAAATATTATTCAGACTGGGGAAAAGACAATCTTGATATAGCCGTTGTTGCGGTTAAAAGTAATGAACTTGCAGGCGCTGCATGGGGAAGAAAATTCTCGTATCAAAATAAGGCGTATGGATTTGTAAATGAAGAAACTCCAGAACTGAGCATGGCAGTAAAAGAGGCTTTCAGAAACAGAGGAATAGGCTCTGCTTTATTAAAAAGTTTGTTGAATGAATATAGAAAAAGAGGTGTAGCTTCCGTATCTCTTAGTGTGGATAAGAAAAATCCGGCAATACATCTCTACGAGCGGTTTGGCTTCAGAGTTATTGAAGATAAAGCAAACCCGACTATGATTCTTTCCTTAAGTCAGTCATAAAACTAAAACAGCAACAACCGAATTCGATTGTTGCTGTTTTTTTAAATGCTTATGATAAGCTATTATATTAGTTTGATATTGGTCTGTAATATTTCAAAGCTTCAGGAACAATTTTTTGTAAATCTCTGATTCTTTGTTCGTTGGTAGGGTGTGTTCTTAAAATAGTTGGTGTTGTAGACTGACCACCAGCTTGTGCCATTCTTGTCCAGAAAGGAATTGCTTCATTAGGATTGTATCCTGCCATAGCAGAAAAACGTAATCCATAACGGTCAGCTTCACTTTCCTGAGCTCTTGAATTTGGCAATATAACTGCAGTTGTAG
>JAEWWO010000137.1 GCA_023396345.1 Bacteroidota bacterium | reverse complement strand
GCCTTCAACACACCTTTACCCATGTAAACTTTTTTATCGCCGTCACGAAGTTCAACTGCTTCATGAATACCAGTAGAAGCACCTGATGGTACAGCAGCTCTTCCAAGCGCACCGTTGTCAGTAATTACATCTACTTCAACTGTAGGATTGCCGCGGCTATCCAGAATTTGTCTTGCGAAAACATCAGCTATAAAGCTCATAATATTATGTTTTTTAGTTTAAAAATTATTAGAATTCTGCATGCAAAGTTACAGCTAATTTTGATATGATAAACATAAAAAAACTAACAGAAAGCAAAATTTATAGTAAATTAATAATTACTCCGAATAAGATAAGATTCCTTTTAATGAACAAATGTTTATAAATAACTTTTCCGTTTTTTAATAAAGTTTTTAAATTAGTTCTAATATTGCATAAATTTTCTTCTTTCGAAAAGCTTTTATAAGTGAACAAGAAAAACCTAAACACCCTAAGCCTGGCCGGACTGGTAGTTGCCCTGGGTATTATCTACGGAGACATAGGAACCTCTCCCCTCTATGTTTTCAGCGCTATTATCAATGGTAAAGTTATAGATGAAATACTCATACTTGGAGGACTCTCCTGTGTTATCTGGACACTGACTTTACAAACTACCGTGAAATATGTGTTGATGATATTAAATGCAGATAACAAGGGAGAAGGCGGCACATTTTCTTTACTCACTTTGGTTCGACGACAAAAGAAATGGCTGGTCTATCCCGCCATGATTGGAGGCGCTTTTTTACTTTCTGACGGCATCATTACACCACCTATTACTGTTACCTCTGCTATTGAAGGTGTCAGACAGATATCAGGTCTGGAGAATATGCCACAGTCAAGTGTAGTAGCCATTGTTCTGACCATTATAAGTTTAATATTTTTTGTACAACAATTCGGTACAGCCAGCATAGGCAGGGCGTTTGGGCCGGTAATGATTGTATGGTTCAGCATGCTTGCTATTTTGGGAGTAATGAATATCCATTATGACTACTCTGTTTTAAAAGCGATAAATCCATATTATGCCATTCAGCTGCTAACCCAGTATCCATCAGGGTTCTGGCTGTTAGGTGCTATTTTCCTTTGTACAACGGGAGCCGAAGCATTGTATTCAGATCTGGGACATGTGGGTAAGAAAAATATTCGTGTAAGCTGGATATTTGTAAAGATAGCTCTCATTCTTAATTACATGGGACAAGCGGCTTACCTGCTTACACAGCAAGGACGCGTATTTGCCAATTCAGAACTACTGGCTGATACAGGCTTTGCCGCAACTCATCCTACCGCAACTATTTTAGAAAATCCCTTTTACGCAATTATGCCTGAATGGTTTACGGTTATAGGTATTATTATTGCTACACTTGCTGCCATTATTGCATCGCAAGCGATGATATCCGGGTCTTTTACATTGATTGCAGAAGCCATCAGACTGAATCTTTGGCCTAAAATGAAAATAAACTATCCGTCGGAAGAACGTGGACAGGTATTCATATCCGGTGTAAACCTTATGCTGTGGGCAGGCTGTATTTTTGTGGTATTGTATTTCCAAAAGTCTTCCCGTATGGAAGCAGCATATGGACTGGCAATTACACTATGTATGTTGTCTACCACCATATTGTTTGTTTTTTATCTTGTAAAAAAACGTGCAAAACCGATATTCATTATAGCATTCATGGTGGTTTATCTGGCTATTGAGCTATCTTTCCTGATTGCCAATCTGGAAAAATTCTCACACGGTGGCTACGTAACTTTAATTCTCGGAGGTATTATTTTTACTGCCATGTATGTATGGTTCCGCAGCAGAAAAATCAAAAACCGCTATGTGGAGTTTGTACGGCTCGATCATTACATTCCACTTATACAGGAATTGAGTAATGATAAGACTGTTCCGCGTACGGCAACACACCTTCTATATATGACAAGTGCCGATAACCCTAAAGAAATTGAACATAAGGTTGTTTATTCTATTCTTAACAAAAAACCAAAAAGAGCAGATATTTACTGGTTTGTGCACGTAGATACGCTGGATGATCCATACACCTGCGAATATCAGGTGGAGCATATCATTCCCAACGATATTATTCGTGTAGAGTTCAGACTGGGCTTTAGAGTAGAGCAAAAAATTCAGGCAATGATGCGCAAAGTGGTTGAAGAACTGATGGCCAACAAAGAAGTAAATGTTACCAGCCGTTACGAAAGTCTTGAAAGAAATAATATTGCCGGAGACTGGTTGTTTATTGTGATGGAAAAATTCCTGTCAAACGACAACGAATTACCATTAATTGAGAAGATGATTATGAAGGCTTATTTCTGGATGAAAAAACTCAGCGTGAGCGAAGCGCGCGGATTTGGCCTGGATTCCAGATATGTACAGGTAGAAAAATTCCCGTTATTAGTTTCTTCTTCGCGCTCCATTCCGCTTAAAAGAATTTACAAAAAAGGAGAGCTGGACATATAATTTACAATCAGATTATTTTTTAATTAACAATTCCTCATATTCTCGTTTTTGTTAGTTTTTAGCGAGGATAAGTTGTACATTTGCAACATCTTAATAAAACAGAAAATCAGTATATGGCTAAAAAGAAAATTTCAAAAATTGCAGTACTAACTTCAGGAGGCGATGCACCGGGTATGAATGCTACTTTAAGGGCAGTTGTAAGAACGGCTATTTATCATAAAATTGAAGTATACGGTATAAGAAGAGGCTATAGCGGATTGATAGAAGACGATATATTCTTAATGGATTCAAAGTCAGTTGCCAATATTATTCAAAGAGGCGGCACGGTTCTTAAATCTGCACGAAGCGAAGAATTTAAAACTCCCGAAGGAAGAAAAAAAGCATATAAAAATTTACATAAAAAAGGTATTGACAGCTTAGTGGTAATCGGTGGTGACGGAAGTTTCACAGGCGGTTTAAAACTTGCCGAAGAACACGATATCAAAGTAATTGGATTGCCGGGTACGATTGATAAAGATTGCTACGGCACTGATTTTACCATAGGCTTTGATACGGCTGTGAACACTGCTGTTGAATGTATTGATAAAATCAGAGATACAGCTGATGCACACGACAGACTTTTTATTGTGGAAGTAATGGGAAGAAATGCAGGTTACATAGCTTTAAACTCCGGCATATCCACAGGTGCTGAAACTATTTTAATACCTGAAACCAATACCGAAATCGAAGATGTAATTAAAGGATTGAAATCAAGAGCCAGAAGAAAAAAACTGGTAAACCTCATTGTAGTAGCCGAAGGAGATGAATTTGGCGGTGCTGTAAAAGTAGCAGAAGTTATTAAAGAATCTTTACCAAATTTAGATACAAGAGTTACTATTCTCGGACACGTACAAAGAGGCGGCTCTCCTACCTGTACAGACAGAATGCTCGCAAGCAGAATGGGCTACAACGCTGTGGAAGCTCTTCTTGACGGACAATCAAAAATAATGATAGGTATACAAAATGACAAGATTGTTTACGTACCGCTTAAAGAAGCAATATCTAACAAAAATCAGGGAGTAGATAAGAACCTCGTTAAAATGGCGAGGATTCTCTCTTACTAATCATTATAAAAAAGCAAGAAAATTTTCTTGCTTTTTATTATTATAATTTCTTTTTTAAACCCAAGGTATATAGATTTAATTTATCCTAATTTTGTAACAATTAAACTATATACAACAAAATGTTTTTTTACAGGAGAATAATATTTTTTAAAAAATATCTGCCTGTAAAATATGATAATCAAAAATAATTATGATGGAAATACTTGAAAAATTTTATACAAAGGATGCAGAAAATTTTGATATCACGCACGATATCCATCGCACCAAAATTGTTGCTACTGTAGGTCCTGCGTGTGATAAATATGAACAATTGCTTGAATTGGTAAAATCAGGTGTAAACGTTTTTCGCCTGAATTTTTCTCATGGCAATCATGAAGACAAATTAAAAATCATCAACCATATCAGAAAAATAAATCGTCAGAAGCCTTACTACATCTCAATTCTGGCAGATTTACAGGGGCCAAAATTAAGATTGGGTGATTTAGAAAACGGACATATCAACATTGTACCGGGCGATGAACTGGTATTTACTTCCAGAGAAAAAGTAATCGGAACAAAAGAAAAAATTTATGTATCCTACCCCGACTTACACAACGATGTAAAAGTGGGTGAAAAAATATTGATTGATGATGGTAAGATAGAAGTACAGGTTAAAAAAATTGACAACAAAACTGGCGAGGTAACAGTAACGGTTAATTTCGGAGGAACGTTACTTCCTAAAAAAGGGGTGAATCTTCCCGATACTGATATTTCATTACCGGCTATGACAAAGAAAGATTTAGCGGATCTGGAATTTATTATTGAACAACAACTTGACTGGGTAGCTCTTTCATTTGTAAGAAAAGCACAGGATATCATCGACCTGAAACAAAAAGTCCGGGCAAAAAAATCCAAAATAAAAGTAATGGCAAAAATAGAAATGCCCTCTGCTTTAAATTATCTGGATGAAATCATTGCTGAGTCCGATGCCATAATGGTTGCACGCGGAGACCTTGGCGTAGAATTACCGGTAGAGAAAGTACCAAACGCCCAGAGAACAATTATCAGAAAATGTCTGGTAGCATCAAGACCCGTAATTGTAGCAACACAGATGATGGAAAGTATGATAGACCGTACGCGTCCGAACAGAAGTGAAATCACCGATGTTGCCAATGCAGTATTGGAAGGCGCTGATGCAGTAATGCTTAGCGGCGAAACAGCGATGGGTAAACACCCTGCACTGGTAGTGCAAACCATGCGTAAAATAATTCTGGAAATTGAAAACACAGAATATATTTACGACAGAGAAGAATCTAACGAACCTTCTGTAATCAGTGATGCCCTTTGCTACAGCACCTGCAAAATGGCTACAGACATAAATGCCGCTGCTATTATTGGTATGACTCAAAGTGGTTACACTGGTTTTTGTCTCAGCAGTTTTCGTCCGAGACAACCCTTATATGTATTTACAAAAACACCATCACTCGTAACACAGTTAGGACTTGGCTGGGGCATAAGAGCTTTCTTCTACGATGAAGAAGAAGGGCTGGATGAAATTCTCGAAGATCAGATGGCTATTCTTAAAAAAGGTAAACTTATCAAGAAAGGCGATATCGTTGTAAACACAGGTTCTACGCCCGTTTCAAAGCATTTACCAACAAATATGGTAAAGGTTTCTGTAGTTGAATAAATTTACAGCAGCTAAAATATACTAAAAATGCTTCGCTCATTTGCGAAGCATTTTTAGTATCAGAAGGATATACTTTTCATCTCTATAGCTATCTGCCTTGCTACTTCCGATGCTGTTGCGACAATCTTATTCACGGCAATTGTATCTCCCGATTTTCCATGAAGATAACAACCCATAATTGCAGATTCTATAGGTGTGTGTCCCTGTGAAAGAAACGATACAATTATTCCAGTAAGCACATCGCCCATTCCACCCTGCGCCATGGC
>JAEWWO010000102.1 GCA_023396345.1 Bacteroidota bacterium | reverse complement strand
GAATGCCTCCGCACCATTCATCACTGTAAATAAATTCTTCTACTGAGAGACTAAACGGTATTTCATACACCCCGGGTTTATTTATATTTCCGCAAGCAGAAATTAGTTTAGTTCCGGTTGATCGCCCTACACCAATTTTTGCAAATTCGTCGCCTCCCAAATTCATTACGGGAACTATGGATGCCAGGGTTTCTACGTTGTTAACCACGGTTGGACGTCCCCATGCTCCTTTTACGGCAGGGAATGGTGGTTTTATTCTTGGGTTGCCTCTTTTTCCTTCCAGACTTTCGAGCAATGCTGTTTCTTCTCCGCAAATGTAAGCTCCAGCTCCACGATGTACATATATTTCGCAGTCAAAACCGGTACCCAGAATATTTTTACCAAGCCATCCGTTATTTTTTGCTTCCTGAATAGCCTGTTCCAGAATATCGGGAATCCAGGAATATTCTCCTCTGATGTAAATATAAGTAGCATTAGAGCCTAATGCATAGCTGGAAACAATCAGTCCTTCTATCAGCAAATGCGGAAGAAATTCCATCAAATAACGGTCTTTAAAAGTTCCCGGCTCCGACTCATCGGCATTGCACACCAGATGACGCGGAACGCCATCGGGCTTTGCGAGAAAAGACCATTTTAATCCTGTAGGGAAACCGGCGCCGCCTCTGCCTCGTAGTCCGCTTTTTTTTACTTCCTCTACAATTTCATCCGGAGTCATTTTAAAAGCCTTCTCTACACTACGATAACCGCCATTTTTGCGATAGGCATCGTAATAACGAATTCCCTCAATATGTGCATTTTCTAATAGTAGCTTCATTATACTATCTGAATATATTTTATTTAAATAATTTCTCTTTCCTTACTGCGTAACCGCTTTACCACTGTAACACTCTTCTATAATAGCATCTACCTTTTCTTTGGTTAAATGCTCTTTATAGAATTTTCCTAACTGCATCATTGGTGCATAGCCACACGCTCCCAGACATTCAGCCAGTTTTAGGGTGAACATTCCATCCTGAGTTGTTTCACCGGGTTTGATGCTAAGTTTTTCTTCTATATATTTTATAATGTCATCACTTCCTTTGAGCGTGCAGGGTCCGGTTTGGCATACCTCCAGAACATACTTGCCAACGGGCTTCAAATTAAACATAGAATAGAAGGTAGCCACTTCGTACACTTCAATTGGTTCAATATTTAATAGTTCTGCCACATAGTCCATCACCGGAGTATCGAGCCAGTTATCATTGTTCAACTGAGCCATATGCAATAAAGGCAGTAAAGCACTTTTTTGCTTTCCTTCCGGATACTGTGCTATTACTTCTTGTACCTTTTTTAGTTGCTCCTCAGAAAATTTATTCATATTATTAATTATCAAAAATCTCTGTTTGTTAAATTATGCATCCATTTCTCCGGCTATCAAGTTCAGACTACTCATACACACAACAGCATCGCTCAGTAATTGTCCGGCTATCAGTTCATTGAAAGCCTGATAATAAAGAAAACAAGGGCGGCGGAAATGCAGCCTGTACGGCGTTCTTCCTCCATCACTTATTAAATAAAAGCCCAACTCTCCGTTTGCCGCTTCAATAGAATGATATACTTCCCCTGCCGGCATCTCTGTTTCTCCCATTATTATCTTAAAATGCCATATCAATGCTTCCATTTTTGTATATACATCTTCTTTTTTAGGAAGATAATATTCGGGTACATCGGCATGATATACTTCAGCTTCTGCTCCTTTAAATTCTTTTAATTTTTCAAAAGCCTGTTTTATAATGCTGTGCGACTGCCACATTTCCTGATTGCGCACCAGATATCTGTCGTACACATCGCCGGTAGAACCCACGGGAATGGTAAAATCAAAATCCTGATAACTTGAATAAGGCGTATGTACGCGCACATCATAATCTACTCCCGTAGCACGTAAATTCGGTCCGGAAAAGCCATAGTTCAGTGCTCTTTCAGCCGAAATACCCGAAACGCCAATAACACGATCCATGAATATTCTGTTGCGCTGTGTAAGCGTTTCAAATTCTTTTAATTTCTTGGGGAAGGTCTCTATAAAGCGCTTAAGCTTAGCCATTGCCACTTCGTTGAAGTTGCGTTCAAAGCCACCGATACGTCCCATATTGGTTGTAAGACGCGAACCACATACTTCTTCAAAAATTTCATAGATAAACTCTCTGTCCTGCATCAGGTAAATAAATGGCGTAGACGCTCCGCAATCCTGTAAAATAATTGTATTGCAAATAATATGGTCAGCAATGCGGGACAGTTCCATAATAATTACCCTCAGATAATCTACACGCTTGGGGGTTTCTATTTTCAACAGTTTTTCGCAGGTCATATGCCAGCCCATGTTGTTCAGGGGACTGCTGCAATAATTTAACCTATCGGTTAGCGGCGTAATCTGATAAAGAGGTCTGTGTTCGGCAATTTTTTCAAAAGCGCGGTGTATGTATCCCACAGTTTGCTCGCTGGAAACAACGCGCTCACCATCCATTTCAAGAATATTTTGAAATACACCATGCACAGCAGGATGCGCCGGACCCAGATTTAAGGTAGAGGTCGTTTTTTCAATAGACCCTTCCGGTAAATTAATATTGTCGCTATGTATTTTTTCTTCTACCATTATCTCTTATCTGTTAAAACAATTAGATTCTTTTTAGATTTTTACCTGCCAAACATTGCATCGTCTTTGTCAATTCTGGACTGGTCTTCCAACGGATATTCTTTTCTTAAAGGATGATAATCCATTTCATCAGAATTAAGAATGCGCTTAAGATTTGGATGATTTAAAAAGATGATTCCAAAATTGTCGTATATCTCTCTTTCCTGCCAGTTGGCAGATTCAAACAAAGCTGTAGCGGATAAAATATTCAGGTTTTCTTTATTTAAATAAGCTTTTATACGCATTCTGAAATTAGCATATAAATTGTGGAGATGATATACCATCATAAACTCTTCGCCTGTATTATCGGGAAAGTGTACTGCGGTAACATCGGTTAAAAAACGAAAGCCAAAGTCTTCATCGTTATACAATTTCTCCAGCACTTCTATATTATCATCGGCATTGATAACAAATTCCAGCATGCCATAGGGTTCGTTAAACGCCGAAACTTTATCTCCTAATTTCTCTATTAATTTTTCTTTTACAGATTCGTTTGTCATATTATTTCGTAAACTAAGTACTGATTAATCAATCCCATAGGTTCCTAATAAAGCCTTGTAATGCTCGCTGTTTCTTCTTCTCAGGCTTTCTTTTCTGCTGAGCTCCTGAATGTTCATGAGCGCATCAAGGATTGCCTCCGGTCTTGGCGGACATCCCGGAACATATACATCAACCGGAATTATCTGATCTATGCCCTGCAAAACAGAATAGGTATCAAATATTCCTCCTGACGATGCACATGCGCCAACCGCCATCACCCAGCGCGGCTCAGTCATTTGTATATAAGTTTCTTTAATTACCGGAGCCATTTTTTTAGAAATAGTTCCCATTACCATTAGTAAATCGCACTGGCGCGGTGTATGCGCCATTCTTTCTGAACCAAATCTTCCGATATCGTAGTGAGAGGCTACCGATGCCATAAATTCAATACCACAACAAGATGTGGCAAAAGGCAGAGGCCAAAGAGAAAATTGTCTTCCCAGCCCTATAATACTCTCCAAACTTGTAGCAAAATATCCCTCTCCCTGCAAACCTTCCGGAAGAGAGCTAATGCCTACATTGTCTTGTAT
>JAEWWO010000084.1 GCA_023396345.1 Bacteroidota bacterium | reverse complement strand
AATAAGACCTGCTTGAATTTATTGAAGCGCAATAAATAATCGTCAATACAATTACATTATCTATTTTTGTGTAACTGAATTATACAAATGAAAAAATTAAGTATGGATGAACTCAACCGTTTATCGGTAGAGGAGTTTAAGGAAGCAAATAAGAATAAGGTAATTGCAGTGCTGGACAATATTCGCAGTATGCACAATGTAGGCAGCGTATTTCGCACGGCAGACAGTTTTTTGCTGGAAGCGGTTATACTGTGTGGTTACACCCCGCAGCCTCCACATCGCGATATACACAAAACCGCACTCGGAGCCACTGAAACCGTTGACTGGCTTTACTTTGAGAACATTATGGATGCAGTTCATTCCCTTAAAGAAAAAGGATATATTTTGTGTGGCATAGAACAGGTTGATACAAGCATTGAACTACAAAATTATTCATTTTCTCCTGATGAAAAATATGCTTTAATATTCGGCAACGAAGTGTATGGTGTGCAGGAAGAAGTTCTGAAATCCTGTGATGTTATTCTTGAAATTCCTCAACAAGGCAGTAAACATTCTTTAAATGTTTCTATAGCCGCAGGCATTGCGTTGTGGGAGGTTGTGAAGAACACAAAATAAAAAAGCCTGTCTCGAAAGTAATTTTGTCGTTCTGGGATGAAAACTTTTTAGACAGACTTTTGTTTAATAAAATTGATTTTACAAATCATCCAATTCTTTCTGTGCATCGTCTTTAGCTTTTTCAGCATCTGCAAGGTTTTCATTCAGCGTTTCCTTGGATTTTTCTGCATTAGCTTCCAACTTTTCTTCTGCATCGTTGAATTTGTCTTTGGTTTTATCCCAAACTTCTTCTGCTTTGTCTTCCACTTTTTCCCAGGTTTCCTCTGCCTTGTCTTCTATTTTATCCCAGGTTTCTTTTGTTTTGTCCCAGGCTTTATCTGCACCTTCTTTGGTTTTATCCCAGGCATCGGAAAGTGAATCTTTCATTTTATCGAAGAAGCCTTCTTTTTTTTCTTCACTCATAATATTAAAGTTTTAATAGTTAATAATTGATTACAATTTACATACTCTTCATTAATATTACATTTTTTCTAAATAATATTTATCAACATATTGTTTAAAAATAAGACAACTATTGTACTACTTTTTCTATACGAACGAGTTTTCCATCTGCATTTATACCTTCCAGAATAATTCTGAAAGATGTAGTGACATCATTATTATAAAATTTAAACTTGGCAGTTCTTCCGTTGCCATCAAGCAAAACGATTGGATTCCAGTAAACTGTACTGCGTAAATCCTGATTTTCATGTCTTGGATCCAGCGTAATATAATTGGGCGAATAAAATTCCTTTATCAGCGTATACCCTTCTATAACTTTTGAAGGAATAGTTGCACCGGATCTGGTAGTTTGTACATCTCCGCCACGCTTGGTATACACAGCTATTCCGCCTCCTGCACCGCCACCCATTGCTCCGAAAAACGGAGGTCGAAATACTTTTACGTAAGCAATATCAGCCACGTTTACACTACTCAAAAACTCAGGCTGGGTGGGCATTTCATCTAAGAATAAAGAAGGTGCACTACCTCTCCACACCAAACTTGGCTGGGTGGATTGTGCATTACTGATTTGCAAACCGGGCACTCTCGATTGCAGATACTGAAATATATTCATAGAGCTTGCAGCAAAAGGATCATTGATTAAATCAAACTGATAAGCATCGCCTTTAAACAAACCGCTGGCGTACCTTTCGTCCAGTTTCTGAATTTCAGTTTTAGCATTAGCCGTTACAACTACATCCTTTAAATCGCCTTCTTCCCAGGCTGTAAAATTCAGGGTAGAAAAATATTTATCTCTTCCAAAGCCTGATGAATCCACACTTTTAGTAGCCAATACATCGCGCCTGTCTATTTCAATTTTTACGGGAGGAGTAACTTTATTTTCAAGAAATCTCACTTCGGAATATCTTAAAGGACTGTTCTTATTGGAGTAAGAATAAAAGACTGTTACCGAATCCATAAAAGAAATATTTCTGTCTTCAAACGTACCGTCTTTATTTATCGGCATCACAATAAAACTATTGCCGCTTTGAGAAGTATCTCCATTCACTCTCAGGATTGCCACCATATCTCCCCCACCTTGTATTTGTTGCTCTGTAGCAAACACTTTTCCGTTCAGATACAGATACGCAGTATCGGGCGCATGTTTAATTTCAACAGGTTCGCTCTTGGCAATTTTATCCCAGTCGTATCTGCGCCAACCTTGCGTAAGCATTACCAAGTCTAAGTGCTGAGATGCTTTTATATTTTCTTCCGAAAAATAATAAGCCGGATTATACACCCTGCCTTTAATCTGACTGGTCAATAATAAATTGGAATAAATATTTTCTGTAGCATCTGTGTGTAAGCCTGCATCTGTAACAGATACAGACAAATTGCTTAATGTATTTTGCTCGGGCAGGTGTACAGATAATTCATTTTCCTGACGTTTACCTAAGCCTAACTTAGTCAATCCCACTTCAACAGGAAAGGTGTAATCTTTATTGTTTACAAAAACAATTCTTTCCGAAAGTGGCTTCTTGTCTGCATCCAGAACGGTTAATTGCAAAATACCTGCCGGCAACTGGCTAAAAGGAATACTTCCTTCTGCATTATCTTTCTCAACAAGATTCACATTAGCCATGTACACCAGTCGGTTATACATCAACCCAACAATAGATACTTTCTTGGCAGATTCCGGTGTTTGTCCGGATCGTTTAATTTTATAAACTGCAACTGTAGGCTGAGCAGAAACGGTTAACGACACTCCCTGCTGTAAAACAGTAGGCAAAGTAAACGTACCATTATTTCCTTCGGTTGCCGTCCATTCAACTTTATAGGTTTCGCCTGCTACAGGAGTAAGCGTAAAAGCGCCCATGCCATTGTGTTCCGTAACGATGGCAGCTATTTTCTTACCGGTATTACTCGTAACTTTCCCTGATAAATCCACAGGTTTTCCGTATTGATCAGTTGCTAAAAACGCCACTTTAGATTCTATGCCATTGATTAAATCTCCACCTTCGGGGAAAAAGTTAGCTGTAACATTTAATTTTTGCGGACGAATAAAAACATTGGAATTTCCTTTAGGAATTACTTTGATAGTTTTTTTATACAGAAAAGCAGTGTCAAAATTCAGCATCCATTTAGTATAGGCTCTTACCTGAACCACAGTGCCGGTGTAATCTTTGGGAATATCAAACTGACCTCTGGATGAAGATTCTGCCACCGGAAACATACTGTGAGCAAGCACTTTGCCGTTTTCGTCAGAAAAATCAACATACATACTTTTGCTGAAATTGGTAGCCTCAAAACCGTCTCTCAGATAGGCTTTGAACCAGATGGTTTCTCCTGCCGAATAAATTGATTTATCGTAATGCAGATAAACTCTTTCCTGCGGATATTGCGAAATATATCTGTCGATTACTTCATTGTAACCCTGCGCAAAGGCATTTGTAAAGAGGAGCAACTGAAATAAAAAAACAAATATCAGTTTCAGGCAAACCTTTCTGTCAATCATCATAAGACGTTATAATTTTATTCAAAAAATTTTAATGCCCTAAGATAATAAGTTTTTATATATTGGGTAATAATTTTTTTTTAAAAAGGTGATTCACCGAAATCCATATTTTCATCAAAATCGTTCATGCGGCTGGGTAGTTGCGTAAAATTACCACCATTGCCGGCAGACTGTATGTTTCTGAATTTTCTAAAAGTATTGTCGGTAGAGAATTCGTTGAATTTTTGGATGCTGAGGTCTGCAATAAATTTCACGTCACCCAGCGAACCGTTACGGTGCTTAGCAATCTTCACTTCCGTTAATCCTTCTACACTCTCTCCCTGCTCGTTGTTTTCAATACCATAATATTCGGGGCGATAAATAAACATTACCATATCTGCATCCTGCTCAATAGCACCGGATTCGCGCAGGTCGCTCAATTGAGGCACTTTGTTGCTTTCTTTTCTGGACTCCACGGCACGGCTCAACTGACTCAATGCAATAATAGGAATGTTCAATTCTTTAGCCATTACTTTTAAATTTCTTGAAATACCACTTATCTCCTGCTCTCTGTTGCCGTTTTTTTCTTTGCTTCCGGTCATCAATTGTAAGTAGTCAATCACTATCATGCCCACTCCTTCTTTACTTACAAGTCTTCTTGCTTTGGCACGTAGTTCAAAAATATTTAGCGCAGCCGTATCGTCAATAAAAATTTTGGCTTTGTCTAATCGGTTAATACCGTGGCTTTGCAGCTGATGGTATTCGTAATCTTCCATTTTACCTCTGGATATTTTCTCCAGTTTTATTTCGCTTTCAGCCGATAAAATACGATTCACTAACTGAGAAGCACTCATCTCCAAAGAGAAGAAAGCAACCGGTGTAGGTTTGGTCGGATGCAATGCCGCATTACGAATAAGGTTCAGTGCAAACGCTGTTTTACCCACAGCCGGACGTGCAGCCAGAATAATTAAATCGCTGGGTTGCCAGCCATACGTAATCTGATCAAGAGAATGGAAACCGCTGGGAA
>JAEWWO010000142.1 GCA_023396345.1 Bacteroidota bacterium | reverse complement strand
CAAATATACAAGTGGCAATTAAAGACGATATTAGAGAAGTGATAGAAAATTCCGGTTATTCCGGAGTAGGAGGGCAGTTTAAAACCTGGTTTTTAGATTACGCATCTTACGTAATACTCGAGCGTGCCGTACCGGCAATTGATGACGGCTTAAAGCCTGTGCAGCGCAGGATTTTACATGCCATGAAAGAAATGGACGACGGGCGTTTCAATAAAGTGGCAAACATCATCGGACAAACCATGCAGTATCATCCGCATGGCGATGCAAGCATTGGCGATGCTTTGGTAAATATGGGTCAGAAAGATCTGATGATTGAAACGCAGGGTAACTGGGGCGATGTACGCACGGGCGATGATGCAGCAGCTCCGCGTTATATTGAGGCAAGACTTTCAAAACTGGCACTGGAAATAGCTTTCAATAACAAAACTACAGAATGGCAAATCAGTTACGATGGCAGAAAAAATGAGCCGATCGCTCTGCCTATGAAATTTCCTTTGTTGCTGGCGCAGGGAGCAGAAGGAATTGCCGTGGGTTTGTCTACCAAAATTTTACCTCATAACTTTATAGAACTTTGCGAAGCATCTATCAAATACCTTAAAGGACGCAAGTTTGAGTTATATCCTGATTTTCAGACCGGCGGTTATATTGATGTCAGCAATTACAACGATGGTAAAAGAGGGGGGAAAATAAAGGCAAGAGCCATTATTGAAGAAGCTGATAAAAAGACTTTGGTCATCAAAAGTGTTCCCTATGGTGTTACGGTTTCTTCACTCGTAGAAAGTATTATTAAAGCGAATGACAGCGGTAAAATAAAAATCAAAAAAGTTACCGACGAAACAGCCGCAGAAGTTTCTGTGTATGTGGAACTGGCACCGGGCATATCGCCGGACATCACTATTGATGCGCTTTACGCATTTACCGATTGCGAAATTAATATCTCGCCAAACGCCTGTGTGATTGTTGAAAACAAACCTGAATTTTTGGGCGTGCATGACCTGCTCAGAATTTCTACCGATCATACAAGAAACCTTCTTAAGCTTGAATTGGAAATTAAGCTAAACGAACTGGAAGAAAAATGGCATTATACTTCGCTTGAAAAAATCTTCTTTGAAGAAAAAATATACAAAGAGCTTGAAGAGAAACATAAAAGCTGGGAAGAAGTTCTCAACGCAATTGATAAGGCTTTCAATCCGTTTAAAAAGAAATTAAAAAGAGAAATCACTAGAGAAGATATTGTAAAGCTTACGGAAAAACCGGTGAGAAGAATCTATCGTCTCGATATTCAGGATTTAATCAATCAGATTAAAGGTATTGAAGAAGAAATAGATAATGTAAATCATCATCTCACACATCTTACTGATTTCACCATTGCTTATTTCGAAAATCTTTTAAAGAAATATGCCAAAGGCAAGGAAAGGAAAACTGTAATTAAAGCATTTGATACCATACAGGCTAAAGATGTGGTTATTGCCAATACTAAGCTGTATGTCAACTACAGCGAGGGTTTCATTGGAACATCGCTTAAAAAAGATGAGTTCCTTTGCGAGTGTTCAAACCTTGATGACATCATAGCATTTACCAAGTCGGGTAAAATGAAAGTAGTAAAAGTAGCCGATAAAGTTTTTATAGGGAAAGACATTATTTACGCTAATGTTTTTCAGAAAAACGATGAACGCACTACATACAATATGATGTATGTTGACAGCAAATCCGGCGTCACTTACGCCAAGCGGTTTAATGTTAGCAGCATCACGCGCGAAAGAGAATATGACCTTACCAAAGGCAACGAAAAAAGCAAAGTGCATTATTTCAGTGCCAATCCTAACGGTGAAGCTGAACTGGTGAAGATAACTTTAAGTCCTACATCAAAAGCGCGCAACAAGGAACTGGAATACGACTTCGCTTTACTCGATATCAAAGGCAGAAGCAGTAATGGAAATCAGGTGGTGAAATATCCTGTGAGAACGGTAAAGTTATTAGAGAAAGGTAAGTCAACGCTGGAAGGAAGAAAACTTTGGTTCGATGATAAATTCGGAAAATTATCTACGGAAGAAAAAGGACAATATCTGGGAACTTTTGAAGAAGAAAATATTCTGGTAATATACAACGATGGTACTTACGAGTTAACAGACACGGATGTAATGCAGAAGTTTGATGTTGATAAAGTTTTATTGATTGAACAATACGATCCGGAGAAAATAATTTCGGCGGTATATCTCGATAATGAAAAACAGCAGTTCAATGTAAAACGTTTTAAAATAGAAACCACTTCACTGCGCAATAAATTTTCTTTTATAAAAGACGGAGATGGAAATTATCTGGAAGCAGTAACTACTGATGAAACTCCTGTACTGCATGTGCAAACAGGAAGAGGTTCTAACGTGAGAAGTGTGAAATTTAAAATTGCCAATCTCGTGGAAGTAATGGGCTGGAAAGCAATCGGAACAAAATTAATGGCTTACAGCAAATCTATTGAAATGGAATGGCTGCAAAAACCAAAAGACGAACAACCTACTTTATTTGATTAAATAGAAAATTGAAAAATTCAAATTACAAATTGAAACACAAAATCAATTTGCAATCTGCAATTTGTAAATCATAAATCATAAATCACAAATCACAAATCCTATGATGACCCTTGATGAATATACCATACAACAATTACGCAGCGTACCAAATGCTACCGGTCAACTGTCCGGACTGATTCGTTGTATAGGTTTAGCAGCAAAAATGGTGAATGCGGCTGTGAGAAAATCAGGATTGCTGAATTTGTCGGGAGCCGCGGGTTCTGTAAATTCATTTGGTGAACAGGTGCAGAAACTTGACGTAATTGCCGATGAAATTTTTATTAAAACGCTAAGGACAGGTG
>JAEWWO010000062.1 GCA_023396345.1 Bacteroidota bacterium | reverse complement strand
GGTCTAAATAATAGTCTACCAGTTCTACTTTCCACTCATCGCTTAAATTGGCTTTAGCCTGCCACAACAAAGAAGCCACATCGTATTGCAATGCACCTTTCATGCCGCCCTGATAGTCTATAAAATATACTTCGTCGTTGTTTACAATAATATTTCTGCTTTGGAAATCGCGGAACATGAAGTATTTAAAACGGGTCTGATTTAAAAATGAACTCAGCGCTTCAAACTCATCGAGCAATTGCTGTTTTTCGTAAGGCAGACTCAACGTATCAAGAAAATAATATTTAAAATAAAGCAGGTCGCTCATAATGGCATTTTTGCCAAATTCATGAGCCGTTATGCATTGCGTATAGTCAAAACCCTTATCGCCATTGATTTGCATGGCAGCTAAATTTTTCAGGCTTTTCTTATACAAATCTTTTACTTCTTCGCAATGGCCTTTTTCTTCCAGTATATTCAGTAAAGATTTTTCTCCTAAATCTTCCTGAATATAGGTTTCTCCATCTTCCGAAACCGCATAGATAAAGGGTACGGGAAGGTGTAATTTCCGGAAATGATTGGTAAAGCTTATAAAAGTTCTGTTTTCCTTTATGTTTAAGTTATCGGTAGCTATATAGTTTTTGTTTTCACAGAAAATTCTGAAGTACTTACGGTCACTGCCACTTTGTGGAAGTTTCTCTATTGTGGTAATTTTTTCTTCAGAAAAAGTTTTAAAAAGTGCTGCTATCTTTTCTATTATCATACTGTTTCGGCGTTTCTGTTCTTAATCGTACAAATGTAAACTTTCTTACCGAAATATAGAGAAAATAGTATAAGTGTATAGCATAAAAAAGGAACGTACTTGTGTATACGTTCCTTACAATTATATGTTGATTGTTGATTAGCCGATTACTTCAATGCCCGGATGTTTTCTTACATCAAATAAGAATTTAGAATCTGGAACACTTACATTGGTTTTAATGTTGGATAATGTAATCTTAGTTGTATTACCGGATTTATCTACCACACTGGCTGAACTAATCAGATTGGTTGATTTAGAAACCACCAGATTTATTTTGGTAAAGTTTTGTCTTTTATCGGTAGGCACCAATTCTACTGTGTAGTTGTTGCCACTGCTGGAAACAACTTTGGAAGTATATCCGTTTTTAAAATCTGCATTGATAATTTTTTCAGGAGTCAGCACATCTGCATTGTCTCTTGCGCTGCTTATGTGTACCTCGTTTGAACCGTTAAAGTTCCACACTTGCTTGCCATCAAAAAATATTTCGTTAGCCCCTTGTTTTATGTAGTACTTGTTTCCTTTCAGTGTCATAACGCCACTGCCGGAACCCTGACTTTTATTGTTCTTATCTTTTACAGAGTAAGAAAAATTAGCCGTAATACCTTTTGCATTTTTAATTTTTGCACTGGCTTTATTTAAAATATCCTGTGCATTCTGTGCCTGTAGTTGGGCTATGCTTATGAACAATGTTCCGAGTATAAGTAATAGTTTCTTCATATTTATATATTTTAAAAATTCTGTATTTAAGTTGGTTGCAAAATTAATTTTGTTACATGTATAAGACAAATTAGAATATTGCGTGTTTAATTTCGGGGTTTATTTAACAAAACTCATGCAAGTTTTATGTTTTTGGAAAAAGATGTATACTTATATTTGTTAAATAGTTGTGCCGGAGTAGTAGAATTCATTTTATTACAATTCAAAAAATAATATTACCTTTGTACACTTTATAAAATGTACCTGCTATTAGGTTACATTTATTCAGGAAATAATAATAGTATATAATTTAAATTGACAAATGAAAAGACTGTTTTCATTTTTACTGATAGCCTACTTTGCTGTATTTGCTGTTTCTTGTTCCACCGAATTTTCTAAGGTACTCAAAAGCAAGGACAACGAATACAAACTCAAGAAGGCAAATGAATATTACGAGTCCGGTGCTCAACTGGTGAAGTCCGGCAAAAAATCGCAGGGCAATAAAAGACTAAATCAGGCGCACCAGTTATATGATGAGTTATTAAAAACTTTCCTGAAAGGTACGCCGCGCTACGAAGAGCATTTTTACAGATATGCCATGACTTCTTATTTACTGAGAGATTATGTAGAGGCTGAAATGACTTTCAAAGGATATATGGATAACTTTCCAACCGGTCCGCATATTGATGAAGCTTATTTTTTAAGAGGAAAATCTCTGGCAGAAGCCTCGCCGCGCGCAGAGCTTGATCAGGGTAATACATTAAAAGCTATTTCCTTATTGCAGGCTTACATGGCTACTTTCCCGAATGGCGCACACATAAAAGAAGCTGCTGATTTGCTGGCGGAGTTAAATGGCAAACTGGAAGAGAAACATTTTCTCGCTGCACAGCTTTATTTCGACAGAGAACAATATCTGGCTGCTCAGGTAACATTTAATTCACTGATAGAAAAATATCCTGATTCTAAGAATGTGGAAGATTACGCATACAAGCAGGTTTTAGCCTCCTACAGATATGCCAAAAACAGCTTACTGAATTTACAGACAGAACGTTTTAATAAAGCCACAGAAGAAGTAGAATTTTTCAAATCAGGTTTTCCTGATACCAAATACAAAAAAGAAATTGCCGATATTGAAACAGATATTGACAAAGAATTAAACTATTTAAAATCATTAGCCAACAATACAGTAATATGAGCAAATTAAGAAAACAAATAGGTCAGAACATTCCAAGTGTAGTAGAGACCAAAAATCTGCTTGAAATTAAAGAAAGAACAGGCAATCTGTATGAATCTATTGTAATCATCGGAAAACGTGCACAGCAAATCAATGTAGCTATCAAAGAAGAGTTGCACACCAAACTGGATGAATTTGCAAGCCATACCGACAGTCTGGAAGAAATTCATGAAAACAAAGAGCAGATAGAAATTTCAAAAGCTTACGAAAGAATGCCCAATCCGGCAATAGTTGCTACTTATGAGTTTTTGGAAGATAAAGTATATTTCCGCAGCGAAGAAGAAGATTTGTTTAAATAATATTATAAAAACAATCTGCATATTGTGAGTGCCATTCCTGTATATTTACGCGAATGGCATTTGTAATTTACATACGCTAAGGATTTAAAGAAGAAAGTATATCTTTATTTCTTCAAAAACATTGATTAAATATATCTCATGCAGGGCAAAAAAATTTTAATAGGCATCACCGGCAGCATTGCAGCTTACAAAATACCGGAACTGGTGCGCTTACTTATTAAAGCGGGTGCCGAAGTAAAGGTAGTGATGACGCCTGCTACAGCCAACTTTGTTTCGCCACTCGTGTTAAGTACCTTGTCGCGCAACAAAGTGCTGATTGAAATGTTTGAAGAAAACACCTGGAGCAATCATGTGATGCTGGGCAGATGGGCTGATTTATTTGTGATAGCACCATTAAGTTGCAACACGCTGGCAAAAATGGCTCATGGTATATGCGATAATTTTTTACTGGCTGTATATCTGTCTGCTACCTGTAAGGTAATGGTGGCGCCGGCTATGGACGAAGATATGTGGCATCATTTTACCACACAAAAAAATCTGAGAACCTTAAATGAGCATGGCGTATATGTGTTGAATGCCGAACATGGTGAGCTGGCAAGCGGTTTGACAGGGCAGGGCAGAATGGCTGAACCGGAAACGATATTTGCCAATATGCAGTCTTTGCTCAGAAACAAAAATTTATTAGGTAAAAAAGTACTAATTACTTCCGGTCCTACTTATGAAGCACTGGATCCGGTACGTTTTATAGGCAATTATTCTTCCGGAAAAATGGGCGCAGCCTTGGTAGAAGCATTGTATATGCAGGGCGCAGAAGTAGTATTCATCAGCGGTCCGGGAGGTGTAAAACCTTCTCAGAAAGATATACAAATAACAAATGTAACATCGGCAGAGGAAATGTATGAAGCCGTGCATAAAAATTTTCCGGGAACGGATATAGCCATTCTGGCTGCTGCTGTGGCTGACTACAGACCAGCTATTAAAGAAACAGAAAAAATAAAGAAAACCGACAGCACTTTTACGCTTGAACTGCACAAGACCAAAGATATTCTTGCATCACTGGGACAAATTAAATCTGCCCATCAGCTATTGGTTGGTTTTGCACTGGAAACGCAAAACGAAAAAGAAAATGCATTAAAGAAACTCAAAAATAAAAATGCAGATTTCATCGTTTTAAATTCATTGCAGGACGAAGGTGCAGGATTCGGAAAAGATACTAATAAGGTTACGGTGTTTGATAAAAATGGAAATGAATATCCTTCAGCACTGGCAAGCAAAAAAGAAATTGCGGGATTTATAACAGATATACTGATACAACATTTAGATAAAAGCTGATTATTTTAGTGAGATATCTTTTTTCAACCATATTATTATTCATTACAATTTTCTGTACGAATATTTTACAGGCACAGGAACTGAACGCTAAAGTAATTGTGAATGCGCAGCAACTGGGAACTTCGGCAGACCAGTCTGCTATACGCAATATGCAGAATCAACTCACAGAATTTTTAAATAATAAAAAATGGACAAAGGATGTGTTTCTGCCACAGGAAAGAATTTCGTGCAACTTTGCCATTACTTTAAAAAGCGTTACCAATCAAAATACATATGATGCTACATTGATTGTGCAGGCGGCGCGTCCGGTGTTTAACTCCATGTACCAGTCGCCGATAGTGAATTTCCGTGACGATATGTTTATGTTTAAGTATCTGCCTTCGCAGCGTTTAGATATTGATGTTACACGAAGTGCGGGCGGCGATCCGCTAACAATAAATCTCAGTTCTGTACTTACTTACTGGGTAAATATTATTCTGGGTATGCATTATGCCTCTTTTGAACTGAATGCGGGAATGCCGTTTTTTACAACCGCTCAGAATATTGTAAATGCTGCACCACAGGGTAATACACTTAAAGGCTGGCAAGTGTTTGACGGCGAACGTACACGTTTTGCGCTGGCAAATAATTTGTCGAATCCACGATTTGAAAAAATAAATCAGATTGTATATAATTACTTTCGTTTAGGAATGGATAATATGTACAGCGACAACCGTACAGCTACTAATAATTTGCTCGAGTCTTTGCGTACGCTGAGAGAAGTGTATATAGATAATCCTTCTTCAATGGTGATACCTTTTTTTATAGAAAACAGAGGACAGGAATTATCGGGGATTTTTAAAAATGCTATGGCGCATATTAAAACAGAGGCTTATCAGATATTAACTTTGCTTGATCCGGGAAATATAGAAAGATATAATGAATTACAAAATTAAACGCATTGGCTGGAGTGTATTGTTTATGGTACTTGTGGCGGCTTGCTCCAAGGTGCCGCGCAAATATATTCAGCCGGACGAAATGAAAATGATGATGTGGGAAATGATGTTTGCCGATAAAAAAATTACCGACAACGGCGGTTCTATTTTTAGTTTTCCCGATTCGCTTACTGTAGAATACAGTAAGGTTTTAGCCTATCACAATGTATCGCAGGAAAAGTTTGTAGAAAGTTTACGTTTTTATCAGTCAGACCCGCAGCTGCAAAAAGCTCTGTACGACAGTATTTACAATTATGGAAACAGAATGCTTACCGAAGTGCAGGAGCGTGTGCGTGTGCAGGACTCCATCAACGCGGAAAAAAGACGCGTGCAGGATTCTATAAACCTTGCCAATCAGCCGGAAGCATTCAGAAAAGACAGTCTGCGCCGGGATAGTTTAAGAAAAGACAGCATACGGCTGGATTCTATAAGAAGAGATTCCACCATCAGACCCCGACCGTTGAGAGACAGTATCAGAAAAGTTATAAGAGAAGCAGCTGTGTAAAATAAAAATATACAATGTATAATATTCAATATCATAATGCTGATATATTAGGTTATTATCCTTCAGAGAATGTTAACTTTAATGATAACATAAAGGAGTTAAATTTAGATGATTCATTAATCCAACAAAGTTGGTTTTTTACAAGAAAAAAACTAATAACAAAATCGGTAGGTCAATATTGCTATCTAATTGTCGGAAAAACTAATGAGATAAAAGAATATTACTTATGGTGTTATTTTAGAATAGATAAATATGTAATAGATGATGAGGGATATTATGAGGTTCTTGGTTTTGGGAAAGATTTGGCAAAACCGATTTTATTAAACGATTTACAAGGGTTTGATGATTTTAAAAATTTTTGTGGCAATTTTGGAATAGGCTTTCAAAATATTGATGGACATTTTTTTTATAAAACACTTTTATCATTGGTATCGGATATAGACC
>JAEWWO010000136.1 GCA_023396345.1 Bacteroidota bacterium | reverse complement strand
TTGAATATCACAGGCACTTTGTCTGTCGCTGATAAACCAGCCTTCCGGTGCAAACTGTAATACATGTTCTTTACCTTTATTATCAACTGAAAAATAACGGAGCAAACCACTTTGCACAAAATATGTTTTCTTGGAAACATGTCCTCTCGGATGTAGCATTTCTCCTTTGGAAACCTGTACAATATTGCAGAATACAAGCAGCTGGTCAAGAATATCATTACTTATATCCGTGTTGTTTTTTACGTAATCAGAAAAATACTTCGTCATGCAATTTCATTTTTAAAAATAAACTGAAATGCAAATTACAGTAAAAAAATCTAAAACTGAATAAAGAAACAACAATGGGATTACCAGCCTTTTTGGTTTTCGCTCTGACCCTGTCCTGCTGAGCGTTTCATGATTTTATTCTGAAGATTTTTTTCTTCTTCACGCAGGTTGTCAAGATATCTTTCAGCTTGTTCTTTGTTCATGCCGCTATTCTGGTTCTGCTGATTTTGATTTTGCTGGTTTTGCTGATTATCTTGATTATTATCCTGGTTTTTATCCTGATTATTATCTTGTCCACCGCCACCGCTTTGTTCCTGTTTCATTTTGTTGATAGCGAACTGTAAGTTTTCTCTTGCCTGCTGATCATTAGGATTGGTGCGCAAAGCAGATTTAAAATCTTCAATAGCTTCTTTATATTTTTCTTCTTTAGCTTGGTTTACACCTTTGTTGTAGTTGATGGTAGATTTTAAGCCGTTATCTTTTACAGATTTTAAAGCTTCATTATACAGTTTATTCGCTTCTTCTTTTTTATTGCTTTTATTATAAGCGATTGCCATATTCACTTTGGCATGTTCATTTTCAGGATTTATTTTCAGTGCCTGATTGTAATGTTCTATAGCCTTTGCAAAATCTCCTTTGCGATAAGCTTCATTACCCTGATTTACTTCTTTATTACCATTGTTTTGTGCAAACAAACTGTTTACAGATAACAATAAAAAAGTTATTGCAAATATTTTTTTCATCATCTTACTCTTCTTTTTCTTTCATTAATAAACACATCAAGCACAAGCAGAAAAAGCGTAATGCCTATTAAATATGGAAAACTTGATCTGTATGTTTTTGCGCCGGTTGCAGGAGACTGCAGTAATTTTTTTTCCATACCGTCGATAGAAGATGCTATTTTGTCGGCTGCATTCGGTTCGTTGTCTAATCTGAAATAGTTGCCGTTGGTGCTTTGTGCAATATTCTGCAATTCTTCTTCTCCCAGTCTGGAAACCACCGTCTGACCGTTGTTGTCTTTTACAAAATCGTTTGTTGCCGGGTCAAAAATAGGTGTTCCTTCTGCACTTCCGATTCCTATTGTGAATACCACAACACCCGCATCCTCCAATGCTTTGATGGCTGCTCCGGTTTTATTATCATGATCTTCACCGTCTGTAATTAAGATGATAGCTTTATGTTTTCTGTCGTCTACATTTCCTAAAGCCTGATTGGCAACCGTAAGAGCATCGCCGATTTCCGTACCCTGCACCGGGATTAAATCAGGATGCAGATTAGACAATAACATTTTTGCAGCACCCGCATCTGTAGTTAAAGGCATTTGAAGAATAGCCTGCCCGGCAAAAACAACGAAGCCTATTCTGTTGTTTCCCAGATCGTCAATTAGTTTACTTACCAGCAGTTTTGCCTGGTCCAGTCTTGTAGGTTTTATATCCTGTGCCAGCATACTCTTGCTTACATCCAGCGCAATTACAACATCAATCCCGCGCGTATTACCATCGCTGGTAGATTTACCTTTGTTGTCTTCTTTTCTGAAGTTTATAGCAGCTAAGATTCCAAAAAAGACCGCAGCAATAAGCAGAAAATATTTCAATCTGAATTTTGATTGAGAAAAATTTGCAGTAAGCTGATTGATGAGTTTTTCATCACCGATACTCTTTCTTACTTTCTTCTTCCACCTGATAAAAGCGTACAACAGAAATATAAGAATAAGCACCACCGGTAATGCCCAGAAATAAATACTATTTTCGAATGAATACATGTAATTATAATTAACGTCTAAAATTATTCCATTAATTTACAACATATGTTGAATAAGGTATATTTTAACGTTTTAGAAATACTTATTTTTTACCTTCAAAATATCCATATTCTTTCAGTATGGATTTTAATAGCGTTTCACTATTCTGTATCATTGAAGTTGAATCGGGAGATTTGGTTGTCTGACTAAAAAAGTAAACATGTTTATTTTCTTCAATCCATCCATTGATATGTGCAACGTATCCGCCTGCATGTGGCGCAATACCTTTGTTGTAGCCCAATGTGTATTTACTGTTGCCTTCACGATGCAGAAGACCTTTTACTACAGCCTGTGTTCTTTTTTGCATAGGAAGATTAGAAAAATATAAGCCGGTTATAAGACCGAGTTGCTCATCGGCAGTGATGATGAGAGAACCATCATTCCAGAAACCTGCTAATTTGTTTATTTTCAGATTGCCGTAATGCAAACTATCCAGCCAGAACTGCATTTTCTCTTTGCCTGTTTTTACGGAAAGGCTGTCGAAGAACTGTGTATTTTTGTCTATTGATGTTTTTAAAGTAGATGCATTGGAATCAGCTACGGATAATTTACTGTTTTCATCTGTGATAGTGCCGTTTTCAATAGCTATTAATCCGTTTACAATATTGAATGCTGTGCCCGGAATGTAGGCTGAATCTTTATAATCGGAAAGATTGTATATTTTAAATGTTTTGTTTGCATTATTCATTAATGCAAAAGAGCCTGTCAGATTTTTTTCTTTAAAAAATTTCTCCGGCATATTGTCTTTTTCCACGTTGTTGGGCGAACAACTGAACATGGCTACAGATAATAATACGAATGAAAATAAATAACGCATATCAATAAATTTTGTGCAAAACTAAGGATTAGATTTTTTTTGAATAGAAATATTAACAAACTACTTTTAACTAATTAATTATTTTTACGTCTTACAGACTAAAGATTTTTTGTGAAAATGATTAATTGGAAATTATTATTATTGGCTCCACTATTTATATTTACGGCACTCACTTCTACCGCACAGCATCATGATCATGATCACCGTCCTGTGCATGATGGAAGCATTGCATTAGACCATGAACTTATATTTAAGGATGTACATGGCGATACCACTGCACTTTCACTGATGCACGGAAAAGTAGTGTTCATCAATATTTGGGCAACATGGTGCGGCCCGTGCAGAGATGAATTGCCCGGATTGAATGAATTATATCTACGGTACAAAGACAATGAAAATGTAAAGTTTCTGTTTGTAGATGCTGACAGCAATCTGAAAAAATCTCAGAGATTCCTTGATAAGAGAAATTATAAGACACCGTTGTATGAATCTTTAAATGGATTTCCTGCGAGCATCTATCGAGGTGCTGTTCCCACAACGATGGTGTTTGACCGTGAAGGAAAATTAATTATGCATTACGAAGGTGCTGCTGACTATGCCAATGAAAATTTTGTCAGAGAGTTTGATAAATTTATCAATGCGAAATAAAGATTAAGATGCTTTTTTAATTACTGCTTCCAGAAGAGAAGTGATGATGGCAATAATTAGTCCGCAGAAGAAGGCTGTCCACCAGCTTTCTACATGAAAACCTCCGACAATTCCCGATGCCATTTTTATGATTACAGTATCTATGACTAAGAGAAATAATCCGAAAGTCAAAATTGTAAATGGTATGGTAAAGAATACCAGTAACGGTTTTACGAATGCATTGAGCAAACCCAATACCAGTGCCACTATCAGTGGAGTATAACTTTTTTCAAGTTCTACACCCGGAAGTAAATATCCTGCGGCAATAACTGCAACTGTGGTTACTAAAAATCTTCCGAAAAATCCCATAAAATAATTTTTGTAATGAAAAGATATTTATTCAAAGATAATTATTAATAAACTACCAGTTGTCTGAAATCTTCTTTTTTCAAATATTTTTCAGCCATTTCCTGAATGTCGGTTGCGGTAATTTGTTTTATGGTATCCATTGTGCGGTAGAAATAATCATCATCCAGATTGTTGAGAATATAGTTTTTCCATCTGTTCATAATCTCAAACGGACCATCCAGTTCTCCCAGTGTAGTACCGATTAAGTAATTTTTTACCATCAGTAATTCTTCGTCTCCAACTGGTTGCTCTATCAATTTTTTTGCTTCTTTCCACACTTCTTCAATGGTTGCATCTATTACATTGCGCCCGGCTTCTGTAGAAATAATGAGTGCTGTATCCTGTATATGATTCTGGATGTAACTGCTTATGCCATAGGTATAACCTTTTTCTTCGCGGATATTACTCATTAACCTTGAACTGAAATAGCCACCAAATACCGTATTCATTACCTGCGCTTTAGTGTAGTCTTCCTGTCTTCTGTTTGGAAAATGACGGGCGATGCGTAAAGAACCCTGTACCGCGTTTTCATCATTAATAATAGTTTCTCTTTTTTCTGTAGAAGGTTTTACTTCACAATTAAAGTCTATTTTTTTATGATCTGAAATACGAAAAGGAAGCTCACCAACAGTGCTGTTTAACATCTGCTCAAGATGATTAGGCAAATATCCTGAAACAAACAATAAGCAGTTTCCTGTAGCATAATATTGATTGTAATAATCAATTATATCTTCTCTTGTAACAGCATCAAAAGCCTCGTTGGTAGTATATTTGCCGTAAGGATGATGAAAGCCGTAGATGTTTTTATCAATTATTCTGTTGGCTACAAATTCAGCTTTGGTAAGATTTACTTTTAATTTTTGCTTCGCGTTTTTTCTGTAAATATCCAGTTCTTCCTGCTGAAACACTGACTCTGTAAGTATTTCAGCCACTACAGGCAATAAGGTTTCTGTATGTTTAGTAAGACAATGCAGCGACAGTGTAGCAGTTTCGTTATAGCATCTTCTTTCTAAAAAAGAACCATAGTATTCAAAAAACTCATTCAGTTCAAATGCAGATTTTTGTTTAGTTCCGTTTTTTAATAAAAAATTGGTAGATGCTGCAAGCAAATTTTTATCTTCAAACCAGTTGCCTGCAAAGAACACCAGCTCTATGCTAAGGACTTCTTCTTTTCCTGCATGTATGGTATACACAGGTACGCCGTTCTTCAAAGTAAAGTGCTGATATGGTTTCAGGCGTATATTGAAATCGGTAGCGTTATATATTTTGGGTCTGATTTTTCTGTCCATTATTTTTTATGCAGTTGACTGGAATAATATTTTAGTGTGCAGGAATTGTTGTGACTAAAGATTTGCCGTGCGTATTCTTTTACTTCTTCATGCGAAATAGAAAAGTAATTGTCTAATTCTTTATTGATAAGATTGGCATCGCCTAAAAGTTCATAGAAAGCCAGACTGTTGGCTCGGTTCATAATGCTCATATCTTCAAAGTGAATCAGGCTTTCGGTTTTGTTCTTTACTTTGTTCAATTCTTTTTCTTCAAAGTATTGTATAAAGTTTTCTATTTCTTCATCAATGGCTTTTTCAGCTTCTTCCATTGTTGTGTTCCTGAGTAGCCGCGCTTCTACTGTGAGTAATCCCTGATCAACTGTTCCCAAATGATAACACGCAACAGAAGAAAATAGTCTTTTGTTCTTTACCAGACTTTCATGCAAACGTGATGAAACACTACCGCCCAGCATTTCAGTGATTAAGTCTGCTATATAATATCCTCTGTTCAGTCTGTCGGATATATGCCAAACTTTAAAGATGGCATCCACAGGAACATCGGCATATACTTCTTTCTCTTTATGCTCTTGCTGAACAGGCTCTTCGGGTAAATGGCGTTCATATTTTTCACCGCTTTCAATAGGTTCAAACCATTTTTCAGCGAGTGTTTTTACTTCCTCTGTTTTTACATTGCCTGCCACAACAAGGATAGCGTTGGATGGCGTGTAAAATTTTTTAAAGAAGGCAACCACATCGCTCATTTTCGCTTTTTCGATATGCGAGAGTTCTTTGCCGATTGTCTGCCATTTATAGGGATGAACGGTATACGCCATTTCGCGCAATATCTGCCATACATCGCCGTAAGGTTTGTTGATGTAATGTTCTTTAAACTCTTCTATAACTACTTTTTTTTGCACCTGCAAACTCTTTTGAGAGAAGGCAAGGCTCAGCATTCTGTCGCTCTCCAGCCAGAAAGCGGTTTCTAAATTTTCAGCAGGAATCTGGCAATAATAGTTAGTATAATCGTTGGTGGTATAAGCATTGTTTTCTCCGCCTGCGAGTTGCAATGGCTCATCGTAGTCGGGAATGTGAATGCTTCCGCCAAACATCAGATGCTCAAACAAATGTGCGAAGCCGGTTTTGCTTTCCTCTTCATCTTTTGCCCCTACGTTGTATAAAACATTCACTACGGCTACCGGCGTGGAGTCATCTTCATGCACCAGCACACGCAGTCCGTTTTTCAGTTCAAATCTTGTAAAATCAATCATCTAAAACAAATTGGGATGCAATTTACTATTTAAAAATGGTTGAGCAAAAAGGGTAGGGAGGATAGTGGAAAATGGAAAAGTGAAAATTGAAAATTTTCTGTCATGTTGAGCGTACCGATAGCTATCGGTACGACCCCGTATCGGCAAGGCGAGAGCATCTATGCAAGAGATGATATATAGAAATAAATTTATTGATAACGCTTCAGGATTACAAATCCCGAAGAGCAGTGGATTTTCTCATTTATAATATTTTATTTTTCCAAATATATAAAAATATTTGACACCTGCAAGATTATGCAATTGCCTATAACGTTGCGCTTAACGAAGTTCCGAAAAAAATGCGGATTTTTTCAAA
>JAEWWO010000013.1 GCA_023396345.1 Bacteroidota bacterium | reverse complement strand
CAGCAGAACCATCTGAATATTTCAGATTGCCAGTAAGCAGCTCTGCCAGTGACTTTGCCATATTCATTGTTAGATCTTCAAGCGATTCTCTAACGCCTAATTGTCTGCCGTCTATTGTTGGTCTGATTCCGATTTTTGGACGTGGCCAACTGAATTTTGTTACCATTTGTGTTTATTTATTTAAATGATTATAATGATATTATCTGATATATATTTTATCGCCAGCATTGAGTTTCAGTGAAGCGATGTTTGTTTTTTTACTGACTTTACACCTGATTTTTTTTCCATTGCTTTTGTATAAATCTTTTCCTTCCGGCACAAGCACTTTACACGTACCGTTTACCAGTGCGGTGATGGTTGCCTCTTCCACTTTAAAATTCTTCCATGCAAAGTCTACTAAAAAATTCCCTCTCGCTTTCAATCCTTTTGCCTGTCCCTGCTGCCATGCGGCTTCCGTTGGCAATGCTGGTAACAAACGTATTACTTCATCTTTACCATGACTTTGAATCAGCATTTCAGCAATACCTGCTGTTGCGCCAAAATTTCCGTCAATCTGAAAAGGAGGATGTGCATCAAACAAATTAGCATAAGAACCGCCGTTGAAATAATTGGTTTTATCTCCAAAAGCCACAGGCTGCAACAGTCCTTTGAACATTTTTAATGCGTGATTTCCATCGCCGATTCTTGCCCAAAAATTTATCTTCCATGCTTTAGACCATCCTGTACCGCCATCCCCGCGCATTTCAAGCGTTTTTTCGGCAGCCTTAATTAATTCAGGCGTATCCCATGGAGTGATTTCATCATACGGATGCAATCCAAATAAATGAGATACATGTCTGTGCTGAGGTTCGGCGCTTGGCCAGTCGTGCAGCCATTCCTGAATGCCTCCGTCAGTAGGACTCACCTGATTGGGAGCAAGATTTTTGATAATATTTTTTAATTCACCTGAAAATGAATTATCTATTTTCAAAATTTCTGCAGCCTGAATATTTGCTTCAAATACATTTCTGCATATCTGCATATCCATTGTAGGACCCATACATGTACTTCCTTTGAAACCATCCGGCATAATGTAAACATTTTCAGGAGAGTTGGAAGGAGCTGTAACCAGCCAGCCATTTTTATTTTCTTTAATTAGTATAGATGCCAGAAACTCAGATGCGCCTTTAATTACAGGATAATACTGTCTGAGAAATTCTTTATCTTTTGTGTATCTGTACTGATCCCAGATGTGTGTAACCAGCCATGCTCCGCCGGTTAATGTGGATCCCCACTGCGCACCTTCACCGGGAGAAGTATAAAACCATGGATTACTGATTACATGCGCCGTCCAGCCGTTAGCTCTGTAATAACTATGAGCGGTTTTGCGTCCATTAGGAACCAGATTCTCTGTGAACTGAAATAAAGGTTGTGCCAGATCGGAAAGATTTGCTATGTCTGCCGGCCAGTAATTCATTTGCAGATTAATATTGAGATGATAGTCTCCATTCCATGGTGTCTGATATTCCTCAGCCCATAAGCCCTGAAGATTAGAAGGAAGCAAGCCGGGTCTGGAAGAACTGATTAAAAGATAACGTCCGAAATTAAAATATAACGCCGGTAACTGAACATCGGCATTACCTTTATTATAATTCAGCATTCTCTCCCAGGTAGACATATTATCTACATTACCCGGCTGATGAGGAAAATGAATTCTGCATCTGTCAAAATATTCTCTGTATTTATTTGTTGAAGCAGTTTTAGCAGTTTCAAATTTTCCTTTTATATTTTGTAAATCTTTTTTAGCTTCAGCTACTACATCCTTGGATGCGATTAACCCTCCTTTGGAGTAATTATAATTTGTTTGCATGGCAATAGCTATCACACATTCAGAAGCATTTCTTATTTGCAGAGAGCTATCTGTAGTATTTACTTTTCCATTGTTGGACAAAAGTTTTGCAACAGTAGCATATTGTATGCCTTTATCTTTTCCCGAAGGCAACTGTCCGTACATCACAATTGTATTGCCTTCTGCTTTATTGCTTATCAGATTTTCTTTTCTGTACAAAGACAAATCGAAATCTAAGGCTCCTGCTTTAGAAGAGCTTAATTTAACCCATATTACATCATTGATATAATCGGTAAATATTTCTTCTTTTACATCAATTCCATTTTTTGTGAATGAAGTGGTGGCTACGGAATTTTCTATATCAAGTATGCGTTTATAATTCTGTGCGGTTCCCGGTATTTTCCAGTCGATAAACATATCGCCCATTGTCTGATAACAGCCGTATTTTACATTGGCGCCTGTACCGTATCCTGAGCCTACACCTTTAGATACGAAATGCTTCATCAGTAAACTCTGTGCTTCTTTATTTTTTTCCTGTAGCAGCAGTTGCTGTATCGGTTTTAAGTATTCATGCGCATCTTCGAGATCGGCATCCTGTTCACCTCCGGACCACAATGAGATTTCATTTAAAGCTAAGCGTTCTCTGTTGGTATTACCGAACATCATTACACCCAACCTTCCATTACCCAAAGGTAAAGACTCTGTAAAGTGACGAGCCGCACTATCGAAACGTATTTCCACATCATTTCTTTGTGCAAAACTTATAAGTGGAAACACCGCAAACACCATAAAAATAAACTTCTTCATAAGTACTTTTTCTATTTTACATTTATTATTTCTAAGTTATCTCTCAACCAATCACTGTATCCTGTAATAAAAGCGGCGCGTGACGGAGCACAGAAAGCACCGGCATAAGCATTTTTAAAAACAGCACCTTGCTGAGCAAGTTTATCAATTGCCGGAGTTTTAATAATTTCCTGTCCGTAATAAGAAAGTAATCCTCTGCCTAAATCATCGGCCATTATAAAAATCACGTTGGGTTTTGAATGTTTTTTATGTGTTGTTTGTGTTTCAGCCAAAACAATACTATGCACACTCGAAAAGAAAAATATAAACAGAAAAGTAATTATATATTGCTTCATTACTAACTGATAAAAATGGATTAAATTATTTTAAGGAATGAATGACAGACTGTTTTATTCCACAGTGATTATCATTTTATTTACGCTTTACGAATTTAATAAATTAAAGAGATAAATTAATTTCAGCAAAACATATATTTTATTATTTTCATGTATATACGTTTTAGAACGAATGTTGATAAACGTTTGCGCTTGTGAAAAGATTACGTATCTTTAATTTATATTTCCAATTAATAAATAATCATAAAAAGAATGTCCAGAAGTATAACAATAAAAGATATAGCTCGCCACTTTAACATTTCCATTACTACGGTAAGTAAGGCACTGAACGGCAAGCCGGGTATAAGCAGAGAAACCTGTGAAAAGATTATTGACTATGCCAACCAGATGAATTATGAAAAAAATCTGAATGCGGTTGCGCTTAAGAAAGGTAAACTAAAAACTTTCGGCGTTGTATTGCCGGATATTTCGGAATCATTTTATTCGCTGGCTGTAAGCGGCATTGGTGATCAGGCTAAAGCAGAAGGCTATAATGTTGCTATTATGGAAAGTAAAAACGATCCGATAACAGAAATAGAAAACATCAGACAACTAAAAAGCGGAAACATAGCAGGTCTTATTATTTGCTTAACTAAACTATCAGGATATTCTCTGGATTATCTGCAACAAATTCAGGAGCAGGGATTTCCCGTTGTGTTTTTTGACCGAGTTCCTACCGATAAAAATTTCTACACCGTTTCCTGCGATTTATACAACGCTTCTCAGGAAATAGTTGATTACCTGTGGGCTAAAGGACATCATCATATCGGCATTATTCGTGGTCCGCAATCTTTATACACCAGCCTTGAACGCATGAAAGGATTTATGGAAGGTTTGAAGAAAAAGAAACATAAAACCGATGGCAGCTTATTTTCAACCACCGACTTAAGTTATGAAGGCACACGAAAAGCCATGAAAGATATTTTGTTTCAGAAAGTGAAACCTACAGCAGTTGTTACTTTCAACGATTATGTAGCGTTGGATGCTTTAAAATACATAAGAGAAGAAACTGACTTAATTGTGAATAAAGATATTGTTACCGTAAGCTATGGCAATTTGATATTTACAAAATACATCGAAAAAAATAAACCTATTGCTTCTATTGAACAATACCCTGAACAACAGGGAATAGAAGCTGTAAAACTACTGATGTCACTGATAAAAGAAGAACCTTTAACCAACAGGAAAACGCTGATCAAAGGTTCGTTGATAAAGCACTTTGAATAGATATAGATTTTATTCTTTTTCTTTTTTCTGTCCTACGGCTTTTCTTTTTGATTTTTTAGGCGATGCAGATTTTTCTTTCTGTTTACTATCTTCTTCTTTCAAAGATTTAGGAATCCATTCATAATCCATCTGTCTTTTATCAAGATTAGCATTGATAACTTTAATGGTAATTTTATCGCCCATTCTGAAAGTCTTTCCTGTTCTTACACCGCGAAGCATAAATTCAGATTCAACATGTTCAAAGTTATCCATGTATGTAAGACTTTGTGTGCTTACCATTCCTTCGCAATGGTGCTCAATAGTTTCAGCCCAGAAGCCGAAAGGTGAAACACCACTGATTACGGCTTCAAAATCATCGCCCAAATGTTCGCGCATAAATTCCACCTGCTTGTATTTATCGCCATCTCTTTCGCTTTCCATGGCTGCTCTTTCACGCTCGCTGCAATGCTCACATTTTTCTTCCATTTCCTTGTCAACCTTAGGATTGTTTTTAAGCACGCTGTCCAGAACGCGGTGTACCATTACATCAGGATAACGGCGAATAGGAGAAGTAAAATGACAATAGTTTTCGAACCCTAAACCATAGTGACCAATATTTTCTGTGGTATACACCGCTTTAGCCATAGAGCGTATGCCCAGTTGCTCCAACACCTGCATTTCAGGATGTTCTTTAATTTTTTGCAACATATCGTTGAAGCTTTTTGCGATTGACTTGGGCGTATTTAAATCGAACTTAAATCCGAACTTCATAGCAATAGGTAAAAAGCTTTGCAGTTTTTCTTCATCGGGCTGGTCATGCACTCTGTAGGGGAACGGCAATGGTTTTGATTTTACTTTTTGCTTAGATACAAATTCAGCAACCGCTTTATTTGCATACAACATCAACTCTTCAATAAGCTGATGCGCGGGTTTGCTTTCTTTTACAACTATCCCTATCGGTTTAGCTTTTTCATCTAAAACAAATCTTGTTTCTACAGACGAAAAATTAATGGCTCCTTTTTCAAAGCGTTGCCTGCGTATATTTTGAGTAATATCATTCAATAAAACAATTACATCTGCATGGTCTCCGTTGCCCGTATCTAGGATTTCCTGGGCTTCTTCGTACGTAAATCTTCTGTCCGATTTTATAATGGTTCTGCCGAGCCAGGTATCTCTGATAGCGCCATTTTTATTCATTACAAAGACTGCGGAAAAAGTTAACTTTTCTTCATCAGGACGCAATGAACACAGCACGTTTGATATATGCTCAGGCAACATTGGATTCACTCTGTCAGGCAGATATACGGATGTTGCACGTTTATAAGCTTCATCGTCCAATGCGGTGCCGGGACGCACATAATAACTTACATCAGCAATGTGTACACCCACTTCAAACCAATGCTCGTCAATCTTTTTAAAAGATATTGCATCATCAAAATCTTTTGCATCGACCGGGTCAATGGTAAAAGTTAATACCTCTCTGAAATCTTTACGCGAAGCAATTTCTTCTTTACTAAATTCTTCAGACAATGCGTCAGCTTCTTTCATTACTTTTTCGTCAAACCCAATATCGAAGCCATTATCAAGCAATATCTGACGCATGGCAATATTGTTTTCATCTTCGGGTTTAATCACTTTAATAATTTCGGCTTCGGGCTTTTTATCGGCACTTTCCCATTTTACAAATCTTATCAGTACTTTATCTTTATCTTTAGCCTTATTAAGTTTGCTGCCGGGTATAAAGAAGTCAGGCATTGCTTTTTCAGTAGAAATATCTACAAATCCAAAGCCTTCGGAAAGAGATAGCACGCCTACAAATTCTGTAAGTTTTCTTTCCAGCACTTCTACAATTCTGCCTTCCACTCTTCCGCTTGATGTACTTTTTTTAGTAATTTTTACTAAGACGGTGTCTCCGTCTAAGGCTGTTCCTAAGTCATTACGATTAACAAAAATATCGTTCTGATGTTCGCTGATAATCACATATCCAACCCCTGACCTCGTTAAATCCAGCACGCCTTTTAAAGGTGGTACACTAACTGATTTATTTTTCTTTTGAGGTATTCTTTTGTTCCAATTTTTTCTTCCCATTTAAGTGTATTTATTTTCTTCGGAAAATTTATTGAAACTAATCGATTCTAAATTTAATATATTAGATAAGAAATAATTACATTAGCAATAAATTTTCTGAAAAGATGTTTCAAAGATACGGAAAACGCATAATGTGGATAGGATTATCGTTGTTTATTATTTTCTTAATAATTGCAGCGTACAATTTATTTTCCAGACCTGCCTCTAGTGCTGCCGCGCAAAATTCAACCGTGAGCATGCTATTAATTGGTATTGTTATCGGGCTGGCTTTCATGTTTTTAATCTGGCGGGTAAGAAAGGCTGAAAAGGCATCCAAATCAAACGTTGTTGAAAACTCTCACACCATTGTTGAGAGTATGAAAAAAGTTTTTAAAATTGTATGTGCCGAAGGCTACATTTCAGAAGTGTATAATTATAAAGATACTAAGAAATTACTGGCTTTCATCCCCGCATATAAAAGTGCGTTGGTAATTGTGAAAGCCAAAGTACTTATTGGTTTTGACATTGAAAAATGCAAATGGGAAATCGATGAAGCTGCACAAAAAATAAAATTGATTCATGTACCCGAACCGGAAATTTTATCAATAGAATCTGATTATAATTATTACAGCCTTGATGATGAAATTTTTTATAAATTCAGTAACGAAGATTTCAGAAGAATACAGGACAACGCAAAACTACAGGTGCAAAAAGCTGCGCTGCACAGCGATTTACCAAAAATTGCAAAAGAGCAATTAAGAACCCTGCTTCCCGAAATAATACAATCCAAACAATGGAAACTGGAAGACGAGCAAAAGTTATTGAATTAGAAAATATTCAATAAACTAAACAATCAATTAAATCAATTTTAAATGTTTATATTACAAAAATAAAAATATTTATTATTTCTTTGTTTGAATTAATTTTTTTCTACCTTTATAACAACACTAAACTCCTTTTTTATGAAACAGAACAAAAAACCATTTTTTGCGGCATTTCTTGAAAAACAAATTCAGGAGCCCAATAAAATTAGCGGAGGACAATCTCCAATAATTACCAAGCCATTGTTTGACAGTCCTACCAGTCCAACAAAAGACAGAGAATATACACTCAAATATCCTTCTGACGGTGATGAGGATATTTATTAATTAAATCATTCCTTAATTAAAAAAAAAGTTATGAAAGACACAAAAAAACCATTTTTTGCGGCATTTCTTGAAAAACAAGTTCAAGAGCCCAATCAGATTAATGGAGGTGCGGGCACTATCACTTCTAAATTAATAGATTTACCAGGTGGTGGTGGCACAACCGGAAAATGGGGAGGAGATAACGTAACTCTGAAGTATCCTTCTGACAGTGATGAAGGAGTAGCTATCTAATTTTAATATTATCACTCCAAAATGAAAGCAATAGCCATTCGCTATTGCTTTTTTATAAATTCACCTTATGATTCTCTGTATTTCGCACACGAATGATTTCTATACAATTGATTTGGTAATGCAAGCAATTGAAAAGTGGGGATACAAAGCTGTACGCCTTAATACAGATAGATTTGATCATTCTTCACAAATCTCTTTTGAAAAAAAAGAAAGCATTACAGAATATTCATTTTCTCCTTTATCAGAGATAAATTTTACAGATATAAAAGCTGTCTGGAACAGAAAGATATGGAGACCTTCCATACCAAAAGAATTAGATGATGCCTACAGCAGTATTTTTCTTCAGGAATATATTTCTATGCGAAAAATATATTTTGACAGCATAAAAAATGTAGTTTGGATGAATGCTCCGGAAGATGACAGAACAGTTGCCGACAATAAAATGTATCAACTGGAAATAGCATCTGCCTGTGGTTTAATAACACCTCCGACATTGATGACTAACAGTTTTGAAAAAGTAAAACAGTTCTTTTCAGAAACCTGCAAAGGAGATATGATTGCAAAACTTCATGGCGTACTAAGTCACAGTATGGAAGGAAACGGACCTGCGTTTCCTACTTCGAGAATCGGAGAAGAAGATTTTGAAACACTGTCAGAAGGATTACATTATTGTCCGATGATATTTCAACCATTCATATCTAAGGCTTATGAATTAAGAGTTGTGTATGTAGACGGAGAAATATTTGCCGGCAAAATCAACACAAATAGTAATACTACAGACTGGCGACAAAATTCTATAAACGAATTTAGTTGGGAAGCATACAATTTATCTTTGGATATTAAAAACAAAATATCTGAAATGATGAAAAAGATGAGTTTACTTTTTGGAGTTATTGATATCATCAAATCAGAAGAAGGAAATTATGTATTTTTAGAAATAAATCCTCAGGGAGAATGGGGTATGTTACAGAAGTTTGCAGGATTACGCATTGCTGAAACAATTGCGGAAAAATTAATTAAAAGAATAAAATAAGCTACTCAATATTTTTAAAACTTAAGTATATTTATTGCGTATATTTTATAGCATAATACAAACTGATGAAAGACAAAATATTAATTATTACACATACAGAAGATAATGAATGTATAGAAAAAGTAAGTGAGCAAATAAATAAAAACGGTGGAGAAGCTATTCGTTTTAACGTAGACGATTATCCTTTGCACATTGCACTTTCTACATGCTTTGAAAATGGTCAATGGGAAACTTTTTTTATTATCGAAGACAAAAAAATAAAAATTGATGATGTAGCTGCGGTATGGTTTAGGAGAAGTTATAATCTTGGAAGAGGACTGAGCAGTGTGCTTGAAAAAAAATTTGTAGAACCTTCTCTTGGAGAAATAAGACAAACATTATATGGAATGATTGAAGGTCTTCGCTGTTATCATTTTGGCAGGTTAAGTCAATATCGTCGTATAGACAGTAAGGAAGATCAGCTGAAACTCGCTCACCATCTGGGTTTAAAGATTCCGCAAACATGTATTACCAACGATCCGGAAAAAGCAAAGGCGTTTGTACTGAGCCAGCACAACGGCGCTATTGTAAAAATGCAGTCGGGTTTTGCCATTGTAGAAGAAGGAGTGGAAGAGGTTGTATTCACTAACGTAGTAACAAAAGATAATCTGGATGATATTGGTACTCTTGCCTATTGCCCAATGCAATTCCAGGAAAAAATAGAAAAAGAAAAAGAACTAAGAGTAACTATTGTAGGCAACAAAATTTTCTCCTTTGAAATTGATTCTCAAAAAATAGAATCTGCAAAAATTGACTGGCGCAAAGAAGGTGTAGAGCTGATAGAAAATTGGAAACCTCATCAGCTTCCTGAGGATATAGAAAATAAATTACTTAAAATTCTTGATTATTATGTAATAGACTATGGAGCAATAGATTTAATTCTTACTCCTGAAGGTGATTATTATTTTCTGGAAATAAATGCAGCAGGAGAATTCTTCTGGATTGACAGACTATGCGACTATAAAATCTCTGAAGAAATTGGCAATGTGCTTACCAATAAATCTTATCGCAGAGGAAAGATTCCATATTAAAAACAGATATGAGATTTCCTATTCATAAGCAGCTGGATTCAATGGACTGTGGACCATCCTGCATTCGTATGATTGCAGAATACTACGGCAAAAAATTCACATTAGAATATCTCAAGGAAATAACATCTTTTTCCAGAACCGGAGTAAGTTTGAAGAGCATTATGGATGCTGCCGATAAAATAGGATTGGAAACAATGGCGGTAAATCTTTCCTATGACGAGTTAATCAATCAGGCACCCAAGCCCTGCATTCTGCATTGGGAAAAAAATCACTTTGTAGTACTGCCTCCTCAAAACGAAAAAAAACTGACATCGGCTATAATTATTGCCGATCCTGCATCAGGAAAAAGAATTTTATCGGTAGACAAATTTAAACAAGCGTGGCTAAATGAAAATAACACAGGAGTTTCGCTGCTACTACATCCTACAGAAACATTTCATGAGATAGAAGATGAACCTTCTGAAAACGGGCTTGTTTTTTTATGGTCTTATCTTCAAAAATATAAGAGTACGTTGCTGAGAGTATTATTAACACTTATTATTACAAGTATTCTTACACTTATTTTTCCGTTGCTTACTCAGGCTCTTGTAGATCGTGGCATTCAGCCAAAGAACAAAAACTTTGTACTACTGGTATTGGTAGCACAGACTGTTCTTTTCTTGGGAAATCTCACTATGGAAATTGTGCGCAGCTGGCTTGTTCTGCACATGAATACGAAAATAATCATACAGATAATTTCCGATTTTATAGTGAAGCTGATGCGTTTACCTTTACGTTTCTTTGAAGCCAGAAGAGTGGGCGATATACAACAACGCATATTGGACTACGACAGAATAAGACAATTATTATCAGGTCATGCTCTTGCTACTTTATTTTCATTTGTAAACTTCATAGTATTCTCTGTAATCCTTGCTGTGTATAATTTCTGGATATTACTCATATTCATATTTATGAGCCTGATTTCTGTTCTATGGATATTGCGGTTTTTATCTAAAAGGAAAGAGCTTGATATACTTCAATTTTCATTAAACAGCAAAAATCAGAATATGTTGAATGAAATGGTTTCAGGAATGCCAGAAATAAAACTTAACAGTGCAGAAAATTTACAGCGGGAAAAATGGGAATCTATACAAACCGAATTATACAAAAGAAATACACAATCGCTGAAACTTGAGCAATATCAACAAGCCGGCTCAAGTTTCTTTACTCAACTTAAGAATATTCTTATCACCTGTATTACTGCTCTGGCTGTAATAGAAGGAGATATGACGTTGGGTATGATGCTGGCAGTAAGTTTTATTATCGGACAAATGAATGCTCCGCTTGATCAAATTCTCAGCACCATACAATTGATACAAGACGGAAAGCTAAGTCTGGAAAGGCTTTCAGAAGTTCATCAGAAAGAAGAAGAGGTTATAAACAGAGAAGATATCTTGCCTGCTGGAAATATAGTTTTAAAAAATGTAAGTTTCAGCTACGACAATGATCCGGTTCTTAAAGATATCAACTGCACAATAGAACGTGGGAAAACCACAGCAATCGTAGGTTCCAGCGGAAGTGGAAAAACTACTTTATTAAAATTATTACTACAGTTTTATCATCCACAGAAAGGAAATATTTATTTAGGAGATAAAGAACTACAAAATATATCTCTCGCAAGCTGGAGGCAAAATACAGGTGTTGTATTGCAGGACGGATTTATTTTTTCTGATAAGTTGATAAAAAATGTTACCATGCTGGAAGAAAACCCTGACATGACTAAGTTTGCAGAAGCTGTACGAATCAGTAATCTGAATGATTTAATAGAAAAACTTCCTCTCGCAGAAGAGACACACATTGGCAATAACGGGACAGGCTTAAGCGCCGGACAAAAACAGCGAATTTTAATTGCACGTGCCGTTTACAAAGATCCGGAATTTATTTTCTTTGATGAAGCTACAAGTGCGCTGGACGCTAAGAATGAAAGAGAAATTATCGCTAATCTTGAAAACTTTTATAAAAACAAAACTGTATTAATTATCGCTCACAGATTAAGTACCGTTAAATCTGCAGACAATATTATTGTATTAAATGAAGGTAAAATTGCAGAAACAGGAAACCATCTTTCTCTTACAGAGAAAAGAGGAAAATATTATGAACTTATCAGAAACCAGCTTGAGATGGGTTAAGCTACGTTCAAATTCTTTTCTACATATTCCCGTATTAAATTATCAAACGCTTCTTTTTCGTTGAGTAAAATTTGATGTTCAACTGGTAATGTATATACAGGTATTCCTTTAAGCTGTTCTTCGAATTGCTGAAGTTTTACAGCATCTTTCAATGTTGTAATAATGTATTTATTTTCAGGGGGGAGAGAATGAAAGCGTTGTAAAATATCATCAATATTTTTTTCTGTGTAATGATGATGGTCACTGAAGGAATAAACAGTAACATTACTCACTTTCTCACTAAGATAATCTATCAGAGAAACAGGATTGGCGATTGCTGTTACGACTAAAACTTCCGCATCTGCAGAGAGAGAAATTTTTTCTTCATTAAACAAATGATGTGGTAATCCATAGCTGAATGCAGCCATAAAAAGATGCTGATGCTTTTGTATGGCAAGTTTCTTTGTGATCGTTTCTTTATCCCTCAAAGTTAATATTGGCGGGCATTTAGTGACTACAATAATATTAGCGCGACGTGCAGATTTTTTTTCATCTCTCAAGTTTCCTGTTGGCAGAAAAAAATCATCTATGTATAAATCATCATATGGAGTCAATAAAATATTCAATCCGGCTACTACCTCTCTGTGTTGAAAAGCATCGTCTAAAATAATCAGTTCCGTTTGTGGTTCATCGTACAACAATTGTGGAATGGCTTCTACCCTTCTCTCTCCGACAGCCACCGTTATTTCCGGAAATGATTTTTTAAACTGTAAAGGTTCATCGCCAATTTCTTCAGCAACAGAACAGCTATCTGACAAAATATAGCCTTTTGTTTTTCTGCCGTAACCTCTGCTTAAAACTGCTACAGAATAAATATCTTTTACCAGTCTTACAATATATTCTGTCATAGGTGTTTTTCCTGTACCTCCCGTGGACAAGTTACCAATACAAATAATGGGCAATGTAAAACTTGCTGAACGTAAAACTTTTTTATCGTAAAAAAAATTACGCAATATCACTATACCTCCGTAGAGCAAAGAAAACGGAAGCAATAGCCATCGCAGAAGTTTGATAAAAATATTATTCGAATGCATATAAACAGGAAGGTGTAATACAATAATTCAAAGGTATATCCCACTGATTTACATCTTCAATTTCTTGTAAAGGTTCAAAATAACAAAAGCCTATTTTCAACGTGTCTTCATCGCATTTAGCGAGAAAATTGTCGTAATACCCTTTTCCATATCCTACTCTGTATCCCTGCAAATCAAAAGCAAGTAAAGGAACAAATATTACATCAATATCTTCCGGTGCTGCAATATGTTCAGTTATCGGTTCTGTAAGTCCGTAACTGTTTATATCATATTCCGTTTCATCAGTTACAATGCCTGCTTTCATTTTGCGTGAAGAAAGATCTGTGATTGGGTAAGCAACTTTGAGTTCAGGAAATCTGAATTTCAAATATTCGGTATACAAAAAAGTATTGGGTTCCGCAGTTTCTTCTACAGGAAAATAAGTAAATAATGTTTCTATATTACCAAAAGAAAAACGCTGAAATTGTATAAGCAGCAAATCATCGAGCTTTGCACGTTCTGCTCTGCGCAAGGCCTTTCTCATTGCTAAAAAATCTTTTCTTATTTGCTTTTTATTCATTGCTTATACTCTTTCAAAAAAAGAAAATACCGTAGTACCATAGTTTCGCTCAAAGCTGTAACCTTCATAAGACTGATAATTGTTTCTTGGCGTGTGTTCCAGCACAAAATATCCGTCTTCTGCAATTAGTTTTTTATCAATTATAATTTTAGGCAATTCATCTATTGTTCCTAAAGCATAGGGCGGACCTGCAAAAATTAAATCAAACTCCTGAGAACAATTTTGAAGAAACTGAAAAACATCCAGCTTCAAAACTTTTGCATTTTCTATCTGCAGTTTCTTTATATATTCCTGTATAAAATTATACATCTGCGTATCTTTTTCTACAATGGTTAAATCACTTGCTCCTCTTGATGCCAGTTCATAAGATATGCTGCCTGTACCTCCGAAAAGATCTAAGGTTTTAATATCCTCCAAAGCTATTCTGTTTTGCAAAATATTAAACAATCCTTCTTTTGCAATATCCGTTGTAGGTCTTGTATACGGCATCTTTGCCGGAGGGTTTATTCTTCTCCCTCCGTATTTTCCTGTTATGATTCTCATCTTTTAAAGTAAGTTATATTGCACAAATAAGGAGTAAGATTATATCCTTCATATCCATTCTCTATAGTGAGTGGATTTTTAAGGGGTTCATCAAACTTAATCTCTGAAAAGTAAGTATATATTGCATTGTACAAATTTCCCTCTTTACTGATTTCTCCGGAAAGAATCAAATCAGTGGTTGATTTATCTAATTGAAACTGTTCAAAAATATTCAGAAGATAATACAACACATCTGCTTCCTTTGTAAATTCAAAAGAATTGATTAATTGAAGTTTGCCGGATTTATAAACAGTAACAATCATACTCTGATTATAAAATACAACGTATACATAATCATCTTTTTCAAAAGACGCATCAGATAAATGATGCAAAACTGTTGAGTATTTATGCGTCACTTTTACAGAAGTAAATTTTTTCTTCAGAAAATTGAGAATATTTCCGTCAACAAAATACTTTACTGTAAATGTATTCATTACCGATGCGTAATCCATTGCAGCATCCGGCGCATTTAAAAGTTCTCTGTAACTTTCTGTATCTTCTTCTTTGTATAAATCTTGTGGAATGCAACAGGCATAAGGGTTTTGAAAGACAACATTTACTGCATTGTCTTTTATTTCCAACAAAGAAGACTGATTAATAATTTCTTCTAAGGTGGTATTTAAAACCTGTGAACCATCAATAGCAAATATTTCCAGTCCGTTTATTTCTCCCAAAGAAGCATCTGTTGAAAAAACTGAAATATAGTTTCTACCTACTTCCAGAAAAATTTCGTTTAATGAAGATGTAGTATTAATTGAAATAATTTTTTGCACCATACTTTGCTAAATTAATAAATTTTAATGGGCTTCAAGCCAGTTTGTTCCAGTACCTGCTTCGGCAAGCACCGGCACATCGTTAGGTAATGGCATAGCAGATTGCATTTTGTCTACAACTAATGCTTTCACTTCGTCCAGCTCTTCTTTTATCACATCAAAAACAAGTTCATCGTGTACCTGCAAAACCATTTTAGATTGCAACTTCCTTTCTCTCAAAGCCTCGTCAATACTAATCATTGCAAGCTTTATCATATCTGCTGCGGTTCCTTGTATAGGAGAGTTGATAGCGTTTCTTTCTGCATAACCTCGCACAACTGCATTGGAAGAGTTAATGTCTCTAAGCCAGTTTTTTCTACCGAGTACCGTTTGCGCATATCCGTTTTTCTGTGCAAAAATTATGGCTTGTTTCATATACTCGTCAATGCCCGAAAATTCTTTTTTATAATTATCAATAATTTCTTTTGCCTCTGTGCGACTGATGCTTAAGTTATTTGCCAGACCGAATGCGCCCTGTCCGTAAATAAAGCCAAAGTTCACACTCTTTGCTTTATAGCGTTGCTCCTTGCTCACTTCATCTGTGCTTACGCCAAAAACTTTAGCAGCCGTTGCCGTATGAATATCCATACCGTTTTTAAAAGCATCGCACATGTTTTTATCTCCGCTTATGGCAGCTACAATTCTTAATTCAATTTGTGAATAATCGGCACTCAATAAAATGTGATTATCATCCCGGGGTATAAAAGCTTTTCTTATTTCACGACCTCTTTCTGTACGTACCGGAATATTCTGCAAGTTAGGATTGGTACTGCTTAGGCGACCAGTAACAGCGACTGTCTGATTAAAGGATGTATGTACTCTTCCGCTTCTTGGATTTACGATATTTGGCAACGTGTCTACGTAGGTATTACGCAGTTTTGTAAGCTCTCTGAAAGATAAAATATCGTCAGCTATTTTATGTTCATGCGCCAGTTTCACCAACACGTCTTCACCCGTTGCATATTGTCCGGTTTTTGTTTTTTTGGCTTTAGGATCAAGTTTAAGTTTATCGAACAACACCTCACCCAATTGTTTTGGTGATGCAAGATTGAAACGAACGCCTGCCTGCTCATAGACATTTTCTTCAAAAGCATTGGCATCAGCTTCGAGCTGGCGGGAATACTCTATTAAAAATCCTTCATCTATTTTCACACCTTCATACTCCATACCCGTCAATACTTTTACCAGAGGATTATCTACTTTATAGAAGATCGTTTCTACTTGTTTTTCTTTGATTAATGGCTCAAAAATATCTTTTAACTGCAAAGTCACATCCGCATCTTCTGCTGCATAATCGGCAGCTTTTTGCACCTCTACATCCCGCATATTTCCCTGATTCTTTCCTTTTTTACCTATCAGTTCGGTTATAGATACCGGCACATATCCTAAGTATTGCTCACTCAGCAAATCCATACCACGCCTGCCTTCCGGCTCAATTACATAGTGTGCAACCATCGTATCAAACACCTCACCTTTCAACTCTTTGCCGTACCACTTAAGCACCAGCATATCATATTTTATATTTTGTCCAATCCAGATAATATTCTTATCGGAAAATAATTTTTCGAAATAATTCAATATTTCTATTGCCTTTTCTTTTCCTTCAGGGACGGGCACATAAAAACCTTCTCCTTTTTGAACGGCAAAACTTAATCCTACCAGTTCCGCAAGATTGGCATCGGCAGTGGTTGTTTCTGTGTCAAAGCAAATTTCTTTATAGCCTGATAATTTATTCACCAACCCGTGAATTTTATCAGGTGTATCAATCAACTGATAATCGTGTGGTGTATTCTCAATATTTTTTGTTTCTGTCTGAGCTATTTCCGGTTCTTCTGTTTTCACAGAACTCTTTGCTGTGTTGGTTTCTACAATGTTTCCGAATAAATCAGTCTGTACATTTTCAGCAAGATTTACTTTAAATCCTTCTCCTAAAATTCTTTTACCAAGGGTACGAAATTCCAGCTCTGAAAATACTTCTGATAAAACATCATTATTCCATTGTTTAATTCTGAAATCTTCTTCATGAAATTCAATTGGAACATTTGTAATGATGGTTGCAAGCTTCTTAGAAAGAATTGCATTGTCTCTTCCGTTTCTGACCTTTTCTCCTAATGCGCCTTTTATATTGTCAGCATTTTCCAATACACCTTCCAGTGTATGATATTCTTTGAGCAACTTTGCAGCAGTCTTTTCTCCTACGCCTGCAATACCGGGAATATTATCTACCGCATCGCCCATTAAACCTAAGATATCTATCACCTGCGATACATTCTCAATATTCCATTTTTCGCAGATTTTTTCGGCAGTTAAAATTTCCTCCTTATTGCCCATATAGGCAGGCTTGAAAATAAAGATATTATCCTTTGTAAGCAACTGACCATAATCTTTATCGGGCGTAACCATAAACACTTTATAATCCATTTCAGCCGCCTGCCACGCCAATGTACCTATGATATCATCTGCCTCATATCCATCACTTTCTATCAGTTGTATATTAAAACCCTGAATAATTTTTTTTATATCTGGTAATGATGCCAATAAATCTTCCGGAGCTTCCTGACGATTCGCTTTGTATAATTCAAACTCCGTATGTCTTTCTGTTGGGGCAAGTGTATCAAAGCAAACCGCCATATGTGTAGGTTTGTATTTATTGATAAGCTCAACCAAAGTATTGGTAAAACCAAATTGTGCATTTGTGTTTCTTCCCTGCGATGTTAATCTTGGATTACGTATGAGTGCATAATAGGCACGATAAATAAGCGCCATTGCATCCAGTAAAAAAAGTTTTTTCTCCATAAAATAATTTATCCGTTGCGAATGTTTGTAAAAATACAAAAACAATTAATAATGACGAATGGTAAATGTTTAGT
>JAEWWO010000361.1 GCA_023396345.1 Bacteroidota bacterium | reverse complement strand
TGTCTACACCCTACATGGATGAGGCGCTTTTATGCGAAAGAATTGCTTTGATACAAAAAGGAAAAATAATGGGTATTGATACACCACAGAATATAATTAATCTTTTTCCTAAAAAATTATTTGCTATCAAAGGAGATGATAATTACGCTATTTTAAAGCAATTGAGATTAATGCCACAAATAGAAACAAGCAACACGTTTGGCGAATGGTTGCATGTAACATTTAAAGACGATATGGCTATAAGCTTAGACGAATTAAAAAACATTTTACAATCCGACAATATTATCATAAAGACAACAGAACCTACTATTGAAGACAGTTTCATGCGATTGATGCAGGAAGAGGAAGCAATTAATCAATAAAAATATGAACGAAAATATTATCATACAAAAAGAAAAAATAATTCCGCTGTCTCAAAAAGAGAATATAATTGTATGCGAAAATCTTACTAAAAAATTCGGAGATTTTACAGCTGTTGACCACATCAGCTTTGAAGTGAAAAAAGGAGAAATATTTGGTTTTTTGGGTGCTAACGGTGCCGGAAAATCCACCGCTATGCGTATGCTGTGTGGCTTATCTTATCCTACTTCGGGCAAGGCTACAGTTGCAGGCTTTGATGTATATAAAGAGAAGGAAAAAATAAAAAAGAATATCGGCTACATGAGTCAGAAGTTTTCTTTGTATGATAATTTATCTCCTGTTGAAAACATTAAACTCTATGCAGGCATTTATGGTGTGCCGAGAAATATTATTAAATCAAGAACTGATGAACTGATTGAAAAATTAGGCCTGGAAAACGAGAAAAATAAAATAGTAGCTTCTCTCCCATTGGGCTGGAAACAAAAGCTGGCCTTCTCTGTAGCCATTTTCCACAACCCGGCAATCGTATTTCTTGATGAACCAACTGGTGGCGTAGACCCGATTACAAGAAGACAGTTCTGGGATATGATTTATGATGCTACAGAAAAGGGTATTACGGTATTTGTAACCACGCACTACATGGACGAAGCAGAATATTGTAACCGTGTAACCATCATGGTTGACGGAAAAATTGAAGGATTGGATACACCCGAGAATCTCAAAACAACTTTCAACAGCAATTCAAATGATGAAGTATTTTATAAACTCGCACGAAAAGCAGAGAGAAGCGAGAATTGATAATGATAAATGGAAAGTTGAAAATTGAAAATTGAAAATTGAAAATTGAAAATGAAAGAACTTTAATTTTTTTAACATGAAAAATGTTGTAGCAGAAAAATCTTATTCTTTTGCAATACTAATTGTAAACACATGCAAAAATCTTCAGGAAGATAAAAAAGAATTTATTCTTTCAAGACAACTTCTTCGAAGCGGTACTGCAATTGGTGCATTGATTCGGGAATCGGAACATGCAGAATCTAAAATAGATTTTCTTCATAAAAGTAGCATTGCACTTAAAGAAGCGAATGAAACATTGTATTGGATTTCTCTTCTCAAAGATACAGGATACATAAGCATTGAAAGTTTTGATACAATCAATAATCAGGCAATTGAATTGGTAAAATTATTAGCCAGTATAGTAAAGACAACAAAAAATAATATAGGCAGAAAAACAACTTAAATAAATTTTCAACTTTCCATTTTCCATTTTCAATTATATAATGAAACAACTACTCGTTTTTATAAAGAAAGAATTTTTGCATGTGTTCAGAGACAAAAGAACATTGCTTATCATGTATGGCATGCCATTGATGCAGATTATTTTATTTGGTTTTGCTTTAACAAGTGAAGTAAAGAATGCTGATGTGCTGGTGATAGACAATGCGAAGGATATTCAATCGCAGGAACTAATTAATAAATACAAGGTTTCCACTTATTTTAATTTAAGCGAAAAACAAATCGGTTATCCCGAAATTGAAAGTGAATTCAGAAAAGGTAAAATTAAAGCTGCCGTTATTTTTCCGGAAAATTTTTCTGAGGATTTAAACACTACAGGAAAAGCACAAATACAAATTATTGCTGATGGATCGGAACCGAATGTAGCTAAAACATTGACACAGTATATAAGTTCTATCACTATGAGTTATCAGCAGGAACTGAATACCAACATACAACCCGGACTGGTTATTCTGCCTGAAACTCGCATGCTGTATAACGAAGAAGGCAATGGCTCGCTCAACTTTGTGCCGGGTGTAATGGCACTTATATTGATGATTATCTGCACAGCACTTACATCCGTTGCGGTTGTGCGTGAAAAAGAGTTGGGTACAATGGAAATACTACTGGTATCACCATTTGAATCTATGATGGTTTTGCTGGCAAAAGCCATTCCTTATCTGGTGCTTTCACTTGTAAATCTTATTTTTATTTTATTGCTTTCTGTTTATCTGATGGATGTTCCTATGAGAGGAAGTATCTTGTTATTCTTCCTACTCAGCATGTTGTTTATTTTCACCAGTCTCGCTGTAGGACTTGTAATATCCAACAGTACAAGCTCGCAGCAGGTAGCATTGTTGATTTCCATGATTGGTATGCTGTTGCCTACGATTGTTTTTACAGGATTTCTTTTTCCTTTAGAAAATATGCCGAAAGTATTTCAGATTATTTCCAACATTGTACCGGCTAAGTGGTATTATACGGGTGTAAAATCTATTATGCTGAAAGGATTAGGATTTAGTTATGTATGGAAAGAAATGGCTATTCTTTTTGGAATGTCTGTAATTCTGATTGTTATAGCTGTGAGGAAATTTAAAGTCAGGTTAGAGTAACAATATATCTGCAACGAACAATTTCAATAAATGTGATAATAAAATTTAGAAATGAAAGTATTAAGGTTTTTACTTGAAAAAGAATTTCTTCAAATATTTCGCGACAAAAGTATTGTTGCGATGATATTTGTTTTGCCCATATTGCAATTAGGCATTCTACCCATTGCCATGAATTTTGAAGTGAATCAAATTAATCTGGCAATTATTGATAATGATAAAAGTCCGTTATCTTATAAACTGATTAATAAAGTTGGCTCTTCAGGATATTTTAATATCGTAGCTGCTGAACCCTCCTATAAACAGGCTTTTGAGCACATTAAAACGGGAGAAGCAGATATTATTCTGGAGATACCAAATGCATTTGAAAAAAATCTTGTAAGAGAAAAAGTACAGAAAATTAATTTATCGGTAGATGCCATTAACGGCACAAAATCAACTTTGGGTACAGCTTATTTAACTTCAGTCTTAAGCGATTTTAATCAAAGTATTCAGTTGGTGCAAAACATCGGTTCGGGACAACAAAAAATAATTGAAGTTACCTCTTCCAACTGGTTTAATCCTCATGCAAACTATTACTGGTACATCGTTCCGGGCATATTGGCATTTTTATTAACGGTGTTTGCAGGTTCTATCTCCACATTAAATATTGTAAAGGAAAAAGAGATAGGTACCATAGAACAGATGAATGTAACGCCTGTAAAAAAATGGCAATTCCTACTCGGGAAATTAGTACCGTTCTGGGTTATCGGTATTATCATGTTAACTATCGGACTCCTCGTTGCTGTTATCTTTTACGGAATAAAACCTGTAGGCAGTATTCCTCTTTTGTATGTATTATCCGGATTATATCTGGTGGCTCTATTAGGATTTGGATTGTTTGTGTCAACTATCAGCAATAATCAATTGCAGGCAATGTTTATATCTTTTTTCTTCATTATGATTTTTGTGTTGATGAGCGGATTGTTCACATCTGTAGAAAGTATGCCCGACTGGGCAAGACATATTTCCGATGCGCTGCCCATTACCTATTTTATGAAAGGCATCAGAATGATTGTTCTTAAAGGAAGTTCTTTTAATGATTTACAATATATTTTTGCGGTACTTACAGGTTTTGCGGTATTGCTGAACGGACTGGCTTTTTGGAATTACAGAAAGACAACATAAATTTGCTTTCAATTAAATACATATGAATGCAATTTTAGCCAGCACGTCTACTGTTTACGGAAGCAGTTATTTATCTTACATCACAGAAGAAATTGCTGCTCTGTTTGATAAGACAGACACTATCACTTTCGTTCCATATGCACGTCCTTCGGGTATTACATACGATGAGTATACGGAAATTGCCTTTAACTTCTTTTCACCCATCAATAAAAAAATTATTGGTCTGCATACGTATGATAATCCAAAAGAAGCTTTAAAGAATGCAGAAGGAATTTTCACGGGAGGCGGCAATACTTTTTTACTGGTAAAAACTTTGCATGATGCAGCTTTGATGCAGGTTCTGGCTGATACCGTAAAACAGGGCACTCCTTATCTCGGCACCAGTGCGGGAACAAATATTGCAGGGATAAATATGCAGACAACCAATGATATGCCTATCGTATACCCTTCAGGTTTTGATACCATGGGATTGACGCCTTTCAATATCAATCCGCATTATTTAGATCCTGTGGAAGGCTCTACACACATGGGCGAGACAAGAGAAACAAGGATAAAAGAATTTCATACACAAAATAATATTCCGGTAGTCGGTCTAAGAGAAGGTAGCTGGATAAAATTGCAAAATGAAAAAATATTATTACAGGGCTCTCATACTGCAAGAGTTTTTATCAAAGACAAAGAGCCATTTGAACTGGAAAGCGGAGAGGAAATAGTTTTTTGATATTATTTAATTCTCTACAAAATCTCGGTTTTTTGTATATTGCTTTCAATCATTTAAAAAGTATTCATGGATATTTTTCATTTGCTTTTACTTATAGCGTTTTCAGCCGTTCTCGTATCTATTACACTCATGATAATATTGAGTGTCAGAAATAAAAAAATAAGAAAAACTGTCGACGAAAATGGAATAGTAACTATTTATATTTCCTATGCAATGATTGTTTTGCTTGCAGGTATTTTTTTTGCATTAACTGTTTTCTGCCTGTCAGCCGGATTAATGTCTTTGTTAGATTCACCAAAGCAAAGTGTGGGTTTTTATATACTTTCTATTCTATTTTTCATTGCGACAATTTTCGGCACTTATATCTTCCTTATCATTGTTACAAAAGGTAAAAAATTAATACAAGTTAAAATTGACAAGAATGGAATAGCTTACTATCCTGCTTCTTTTTTATATTTGAATACAATACTTCAAAGAAATTTTTCTTATCTAGAAAAAAGAGAAATAAGGAGAATAAATATAGAAAAAATCAATAAAACCGAGAAACTCTTAATCCTTCTTCATAATAATCAAAAAATCAAACCCGTATTTCTTAAACTTGATATCACAGAATTACATGATGTTATGGAAGTAATTCATGAAAAATTCAAGTAAGATTTACAAACACATTGAGGTTATTAACACTGCTGTCCGCATTTTCTTTCATAAAATGTAGTACTTTTATTCTGTAATTGTAATAGAACAAAACTACGTAAATGAAAATCTTTATTACTAAACAAATACCACAGAAAGGATTGGATATGTTATTATCTGAAGGACATGAAGTAACTGTCAATCCTGACGAGAACACTCCCCTTTCTCAGGAGTTGCTGATAAAAAACTGCAAAGAACATGAAGCTTTAATTGTAGCAGGCTTTGCATTGCTCAATGAACATTTTTTTGACGAATGCAGTCATTTGAAAGTTATATCCTTATTGTCTGTAGGTTACGACACTGTTGACTTACAGGCTGCAACAAAACATAAAATACCTGTCAGCAATACGCCCGATGTATTAAGTAAAGCTACCGCAGAAACCGCTTTTCTTTTGATGCTTTCTGTAGCCAGAAAATCCTTTTACAACTATATGAAAATTGTAAAAGGTGAATGGAAACAATTTGAACCCACGGCTGACCTGGGAATGGATTTGCATGATAAAACATTAGGCATTTACGGCTTGGGGAAAATTGGTTTTGAGATGGCTAAAAAATGTAAAGATGCCTATGGCATGAATGTCATTTATCACAACAGAAACAGAAACGAAAAAGCAGAGCAGGAACTTGATGCTGTCTATGTTTCATTTGATGAACTGTTGCAGCAAAGCGATGTTATTTCTGTACATGCTAATTTGAGCGAATCAACAAAAGGCGTTTTTGATAAAGAAGCATTTTCAAAAATGAAATCCGATGCTATATTTGTCAACACTGCACGCGGTACTATGCACAATGAAGAAGATTTGAAAGATGCGCTTGACAATGGTATCATCTGGGGAGCCGGGCTTGACGTTACAAATCCTGAGCCTATGCAAAAAGACAATCCGCTTTTGTTTATGCCTACTGTTTGCGTACTGCCT
>JAEWWO010000350.1 GCA_023396345.1 Bacteroidota bacterium | reverse complement strand
ACATTATCTTAATATTAAATACAGATTAATTTACTGTTTCCTGTCAAAGAAAATAACGATGTCGTCTAAAGAAACGCTGCCTTGTTTCTGTCAAATTCTTTTATCTTTGATGCTGCCTAAACGGCTAAATATTATGAGCAAAACAGACAATGCAAATATTACGGTAGAAGGTGCAAGAGAGCATAATCTAAGAAATATAAACCTTATCATACCCAAAAATAAATTAGTTGTATTTACCGGCGTAAGCGGAAGCGGCAAATCTTCCCTGGCCTTCGATACTATTTATAACGAAGGACAAAGAAGATACATGGAGAGTTTTGGTGCTTATGCCCGACAGTTTATTGGCGATATGGAAAGACCGGATGTGGACAATATCTCAGGATTAAGTCCTGTAATATCCATTGAACAAAAAACGACCAATAAAAATCCAAGATCAACCGTAGGAACCGTTACAGAGGTTTATGATTTTCTCCGTTTGCTGTATGCAAGAGTTGGCGAGGCTTACAGCTACAACACGGGAAAGAAAATGGTAAAGTTCAGCGAAGAAGAAATCGTAAATAATATTTACGAAAAATATTCAGGTGAAAAAATCATCATTCTCGCTCCGGTTATCAGAGGAAGAAAAGGGCATTACAGAGAACTTTTTCAGGACATTCTCAAACGAGGTTTTGTAAGAGTGCGTGTGGATGGTGAAGTGCAGGAGATTAAAAAAAACATGCAGCTTGACCGATATAAAATACATGATATTGAAATTGTAATAGACAGACTTAAGGTTGATGAAAGCATGAAACTGCGTGTATCTCAGGGTGTACAGCAGGCTTTGAAGCTGGGCAAGGATTTAATGTTTATTGTTTTGCACGATACAGAAAAACAAGTTCAGTATTCACGTTTACTTATGTGTGAAGATACGGGTATTAGTTACGAAGAGCCTTCACCAAATTCTTTTTCATTTAACTCTCCATATGGTGCATGTCCGGATTGTAAAGGACTGGGAGAAGTGTTTGCCATTAATACAGATTTATTATTGCCCGATAAAAAATTAAGTGTAAAACAAGGTGCTATCGCTGCTTTGGGCGAAGAAAGAAGTGCGAGTGTATATCAGCAGGTGGTAAGCTTTGCCAGAAAAAATAAAATTAATCTTGACACGCCGGTAGAAAAGCTTTCTGATAAAGCAATGGATTTACTTTTGTACGGAGATGGAGATGCAATACGCTCTACAGAAGTAAATGCTGATGACGACAGTATTCCGCAGGTTTATTCCGGAAGCTATGAAGGAATTATTCCTATGCTTAAAAGGTGGTTTTCTTCTTCTAACAGTTCTGACTATTTACGTGAATGGACACAACGTTTTATGGACTTAAAAACCTGTCCACACTGCGAAGGCAAAAGATTAAAAAAAGAAAGTCTGTGGTTTAGAATAGACGAAAAAGATATTTCATATTTGAGTGAATTAAATTTAAATAATTTGATGCAATGGTTCTCCGGCATTGAAAAAAGATTATCAAAAAAACAAAATGAAATTGCCAAAGAGATAATTAAAGAAATCAGAGAGCGGTTAGATTTCCTTCTTGATGTTGGATTAAATTATCTTACGCTTAACCGCCCTACACGTACTTTAAGCGGGGGAGAAAGTCAACGAATTCGGCTGGCAACACAAATAGGATCGCAACTTCAGGGCATTACTTACATATTGGATGAGCCGTCTATTGGATTGCATCAAAGAGATAATCACAAGCTCATCAACTCTCTTCAAAACTTAAGAGATATCGGCAACAGTATTCTGGTTGTTGAGCACGATAAAGATATCATGCTTGCTTCAGATTATCTTGTTGACATAGGTCCAAAAGCAGGAAAACAGGGCGGAGAAATTGTAGCATACGGAACGCCCAAAGAAGTGATGAAAGCAGGCTCTGAAACAGCTATGTATTTAAGCAATAAATTAAAAATGGCTGTTCCGGAAGAGAAGAGAAAAGGCAACGGAGCTTTCATTAAAATTAAAGGGGCAAAAGGTAACAATCTTAAGAAAGTAAACATAACATTTCCGCTGGGAAAATTGATTGTAGTTACCGGAGTGAGTGGCAGCGGCAAGTCTACCTTAATTAATGAAACGTTGTATCCTATATTATCTCAACATTGTTACAAATCAAAAACATCTCCCTTAAAATACTCTTCGGTAAGCGGATTAGAAAATATTGATAAAGTAATAGAAATAGATCAGTCACCCATTGGCAGAACACCACGCAGCAATCCCGCTACTTACTGTGGATTTTTCACCGATATCCGTACGCTATTTGCAGCACTTCCAGAATCAAAAATCAGAGGATATAATGCAGGAAGATTTTCTTTTAATGTAAAAGGAGGCAGATGCGAAATGTGCGAAGGCGCAGGAACACGAACTATTGAAATGAACTTTTTGCCTGATGTGTATGTGCACTGCGAAAAATGCAATGGTAAAAGATATAACAGAGAAACGCTTGAAGTTCGTTATAAAGGAAAATCTATCAGTGATGTATTGAATATGACAGTTGATGAAGCGGTTTCTTTTTTTCAGAGTATCCCAAATTTATACAGAAAAATAAAAGTATTGCAGGACGTTGGATTGGGATATGTCACCCTCGGTCAATCAGCAGTTACACTGAGTGGTGGTGAGGCTCAACGCGTAAAACTGGCAACTGAACTATCTAAAAAAGATACAGGAAAAACATTTTATATTCTTGATGAACCTACTACCGGTCTTCATTTCAGCGATATTGTAATGCTGATGAATGTACTGAATAAATTAGCTAACAGAGGGAATACAGTTTTAATTATCGAACACAATATGGACGTTATAAAAGTAGCAGACCATATAATTGATATAGGACCGGAAGGTGGCGACAAAGGCGGAGAAATTGTTTTTGAGGGTACGCCCGAAGAAATGATAAAAACAAAAAAAGGATATACGGCTAAATACCTGAAAGAAGAAATGAAATAATTTCTTATCTTTTAATTTTATTCAACGGAAAAGGTAATTTGTTGAAGTGATAATGATAATAAGGCTGATTGACAGGAAAAAATTTTTCATAGAAACTTTTTACTCCGGTAATATCCGAACCTTCAAAATCAAAAATAAGATCTGTCAATTGAAATTCCTGTAAAACACTATCTATCAGAAAATGCATAGCATTTACAGGTTTGCCTTTTGGCAAAGTAACAGACATTAAATTATATATACGCTTTCGGTCTATAAGAAATAAAGACACTGCCAATAATTTACGGGAGGAAGAATAAACTTTTCTGACAAAAAAATGATTTCTGAATTCTTCTTCTTTAAACAACTCACAGAATCTGTCAAAATCCTTTAATGAAACTTTTTTATTTACATCTGTCAAAAAATCTCTGTACGCATCTGTTGCCTCAACAGTTTCACCAAACTCAACAGATAGATTGTGTTTATTCGATTTAATTAAATCACTTTTTAAATTATACTTGTATTTTTTATGTATTTGCTTGTATGATTTATTAAGGTCAAGTATATAATTTGTCTTTGTCTGAAAGTTATTCTCTGAGATATTTTCATTTAAAAAATTAAAGGAAATATCTCCATATCTTACTTCCTGAAAGACAATGTTCATCAGCTTTTCAAATGTTATTTCCCATTCACCTATAAGACCTAATTGCTGAGTAAACAATGGACTTTGCAAAAATTTTATTCCATACTTTCTTTTTATACATAAGGGAAAAACAGCATCATAATCGCCGAATACAATAGCTTTCCACCCCGGTGCACAATAATCTAAATAAACAGACCTTGCATAAATAAGACCATTGTCATTTTTATCAATGCAACTATCCCATTTAGCTCTGTTAATTTTCTTTGAAGACAATATTGTATAATCTTTATTCATCCTATCTAATACGGCAATATAGTTTTTAATTTTTTCGGTTTCAGATTTTCAATATTGATTGAAAAAGATATAGTTTTTCCAAAATATTTATTTCCGTATATACTTTTGTAATAGTCTCTGTACACCTTACTATACAATAAAGGGAAATAAACACTCACAGCTTCGTTTAGTAAAGATAATTGTATACCGCCATCATAGACAAACTTGCCCGTAGAGGCATCATCATTCCAGGCACCGGAAAATGTACCTATATCTGCAAAAGCTTTCACCGGAATTTTAAAAGGTAATCTGGCGAAAGGATTAATCTTATCAGGAATATCAGCCGTTAAGTTTATTGAAGCAAGCCAGTTATCAGAAGTACCTACAGGTTCGCTTCGCATAGGTGTATAAACTTTAAAGAATCCGTCTCTTTCTGCTATCTGCTGACTCATCCAACCTTGCTGCTCATTTCTTCCGACAAAATAATTACTATATGTAAAATCTGTTACAGCCGTTCCTGCCATATAAAAATGATAAGGGGTTGTGTTGTATTGTGCTGTGAAACTTTGACTTACAAGATAAAAAAACTTTCCTCCAAAAACTCTTGCTGTAATACCTTTTCCGGATGCATCGTAATTAAAAAATTGTTTTGCGGTTATTCCTGCTCTTAGGAAATCGTTGCTACCATTCACTTGCAGAGCTATATTATAAGGATATAACACTCTGTCGTTTTTGAAGATTGAATTTAGCTCTGCGATATTTCTATTTATTTTTACCGGAGTAGCCTCAATTACAGAAGTTGCAGGATTGGAGTTTAATTGATAAGAAGAGAAATTAAAAATATAATCTTTCAGATTAAAAATCCATTTCTTCTCATTCAAATCATCTCTGTATAAAGTAAGTTTAGCCGAAGGAACAAATCTTTTATAAGTGTAATTAAGAGGTTCGGCAAGAGACTCTAAATTGACAGTATTATATGCAAATTGGGAACCATTGAAGGCAAATTGCCACCATTGATTTCTTTTAAATAAATTATATTCTACACGTGCCAATCCTGCAAGGTCTTGATTTCCTGTAGCATACATGGGTGCAAGAAGAAAATTAAATTTATTATATGGCAACTGATAATTATGAATTAATAATCCCGCCATAAAGCTGTTATAATTATTGTAACCCAATGCCGGAGCTACTGATATATAATTATACTTATCTGTTTCTTTAAAATTAAAAAGAAAAGCAGGCTTAATTGATTTTTTCTGATTGTTATACAAAGACTGTTCAGAATATAACAAATCAAATTCACTATTCAGTGAATTGTTTACACTACTGGCGAAAGCATTTTGTAACGACCGAATAGTAATAGTTTCAGGGTTATTCTTTAATTGATTAAACGCTTGTTCAACATTCTGTGAACCTTTGATTTGTCTGACACTATCAAACCAAAGCTTTGATTTAATTTCTTCAAACAACAAAGATTGAAGATCTGTTCTGGGATAATTAACCACTATAGGCTGTCCTTTATCTGCCTTCTCATAAACGGACAGCAAAAACCGCGATGCATTAACAGGTAATTTACCATTAAAAAACTTCGGAAAAGCACTGTTTATCAAGGCTGTGGCTTTTTGTTCTGAATTAATTTGTGCTCCTTTTATCCAATAATTTTTTCCAACATTTAAATCTGTGCTGTCTTTAACGTGACTAATTTCGTCTGTCTTCAGATTAATATCAATAACTATATTTTCTGTATTGATTTCTTTTATATTAATTTCTTTATGATCAACATTCAACGTTATGTTATAATCAGCAGGAAGATGATTGGTATATCTTACAGAAGTATAATCTTTCATATTCAAATCTTTTTCACTTAAACCAGTAAGAACAGGATACCAATTGGATAAGCGAATTCTGTCGGCATTGTATCCAGATTCATCAAACATTCGGGGCAGCTTTAATAGATAGTTGACAGAAATTGTTGCTTGCTGATAGGCTGATAAAGAATGAGGCAGATTTACTTTTACCCACTCTTTATTTGACTCGTCTCTGTAAAAGTTTACGGATTCTCCATCTACTTTAATTTCTGAAATAGTAAGATTGGCTCTTTCTTCTTTATCAGAAAAATAAAATCTTGTATCCTTATTATTTAAACTAAAACGTGTGTATGAGGTACTGTCGTTTTCATATGCATTAGGAATCAGATGCAACCATATATACTGTAATTCATCATTGTGTACGTTTGTAATCTCAATAGTTTCAATACCGGTAACTATTTTTGTTTCAGTATCTAAATCCGCATGAATATTATATTTCACAGAAGAAGCAGGATATTCTTGGGCTACAGATTGTCTGCTGATAAATATCAGAATAAAAAACAATAAATATCTGAATGAATGATTCAATGCGAAAAAATTATTTCCTGAACTTGTTGATTATCTACTTTATTACAGAACTGAATTATTTATTTTTTCAAGAATATTATGCGCAACTTCCAGAGCCAGATACCCATCTATTTCACTTACTGTTGTCTCTGTATTATTTTCGATTGCGTGTATAAAAGATACCAGCTCTTCTTTAATTGCGTTGGATTCCTTAATCTCAGGATTAGCAATAGCAATTGTTTTTTTCTCTCCTGAAGGTGTATCAATATCGAAAGAGAAAACATTGTCGTCGGTTGTATTCTTTAGTTTAATTACTTCTGTTTTTTTGGCAAGAAAATCAATTCCGATATATGCATCTTTTTGAAACAGTCTTACCTTTCTCATTTTCTTCATGCTTATTCTGCTGCTTGTAAGATTTGCAACGCAACCGTTCAAAAACTCTATACGTACATTGGCAATATCAGGCGTATCGGTAATTACCGCAACACCACTTGCATATATGTTTTTCACATCACTCTTTACGATACTCAAAATAATATCAATATCATGAATCATTAAATCGAGAATAACACTTACTTCTGTACCTCTCGGGTTAAACTGTGCCAGCCTGTGTACTTCTATAAACATAGGATTGTTGCTGTATTCCTTTGCTGCAACAAATGCGGGATTAAATCTCTCAACATGGCCCACCTGCATTTTTACATTAGCCTCTCTTACCATGTTTATCAGCCTTCTGGCTTCTTCTAAATTCTTGGTAATGGGTTTTTCTACAAACACATGTTTACCTTTTCTTACAGCTTTTTCGCACAACTCAAAATGATATTGTGTAGGTGTTACGATATCAGCAATATCAATATCATTCAATAGATCATCAACGGATACATATCTTTTCAGTTGATAATTTTCTTCTACTTCCGCAGCAGTTTTATCGTCGGGATCGTAGAAACCAACGACATTTACATTCTCTATTTCTTTCCAGTTATTAAGATGGAATTTACCTAAATGACCTACCCCAAATATTCCTACATTCAACATAATCAAAATATTTTATAGCAGAACTATGCTTCTTTTATCTTCTTCTTTTTCCTCCAAGTCCTAATGCTCCCAGTAAACTTCGTGCTACATATCCGGTAATTGTAGTGGTTGCTGTGCGCATGGCAGACTTTACAATAGGCTGATCGAAAAATCCTTTGTCCTGATTTTGTTTTGCTTCTTTAGCCTGCTCTTTTTGCAAGGCTTCCGCATTGGCAGCCTGTTCCAGTTTTTGCGTAAGAATTTCGTGAGCGCTTTCGGGATCTGTAGTTGTATTATATTTATTAGATAATCTGCTTTTGTTTACAATATCAATTATTTCACCGTCGGTAAGAATATCCATCCTACTTCTGGGCGAAACAAGCAGCGTATGTACGAGAGGAGAAGGTATTCCTTTTTCATTAAGCACGGAAACAAAAGCCTCACCAATCCCCATTTGTGTAAGCAGGTCTTCTGTTTTATAAAACTCCGTTATGGGGAAATTTTCTGATGCGGTCTTTATTGTTTTTCTGTCAGCCGCAGTAAATGCGCGCAAAGCATGCTGAATTTTCAATCCTAACTGACTTAAAATATTGGCAGGAACATCCTGAGGATTTTGTGTACAAAAATAAATACCTATTCCTTTGGAACGAATAAGCTTTATGATAGACTCAATTTTATCAAGCAATGGTTTAGAGCCTTCATCAAAAAGCAAATGAGCTTCATCAATAAACATTACGAGCTTTGGTTTGTCCAAATCTCCTTCTTCGGGAGAGGAAGCGTACAGTTCATCAAGCATCTGCAAAAGAAAGGTAGAAAAGAGTTTGGGTCTGCTTTGCATATCTGTAACTCTCAGAATATTTATCATTCCCCTTCCGTCATCGCTGATCTTCATCAAATCTTCCACTTCAAAAGTTGGCGCACCAAAGAAAAGATCCGCACCTTGTTGCTGTAGCTCAACCACTTTTCGCAATATAGTTCCTGTTGAGGTAGTTGATATCTTTCCGTATAGTTTTTCAATTTCTGCTTTGCCCTCATCTGTAGCATACTGCAATACTTTGATAAAATCTTTCAGGTCTACAAGCGGCAGTTTGTTGTCATCGCAGTATTTGAAAATAATAGAAACAATGCTGCTTTGCGTATCATTCAGTCCTAATATTTTACTTAAAAGTATAGGACCAAATTCACTTACCGTAGCTCTTAGCCTGGTTCCTTTCTCATTACTTAAGGAAAGAAATTCAATGGGATAAGCTTCGGGAATGTATTCAAGATTAAGCAGTTTATATCTTTCAGCAATTTTGTCGTTCATTGCGCCTTTAGCACCGATGCCGCTAAGGTCTCCTTTAATATCAATCATCATCACCGGAACACTATTGTCACTCAGTATTTCAGCCAGAATTTGCAGAGTTTTGGTTTTACCAGTTCCGGTAGCTCCTGCTATTAAACCGTGACGATTCATGGTTTTAAACGGAAGAAATACGCCTGCTTCAGGCAGAGGTTCTCCGTCTAAAATTCCTACGCCTATTTTTACGTTATCTCCTTTAAAAGTATAACCTTCATTAATTGTTGATATAAATTTTTCTTTGTTTCCCATATTAATTAAATTATTGCAGCGTTATTTGTTCTGATTGTAAAAACTGTCCATAAAACATTGATGCCTTTTCGTCGAACCGATTGGGATCATCCGTTGTATAAAATTTTCTGATATTGTTTTGTGTAATTTGCTGTTCTATTTCAGGGTGACGTTTTAAATAATCAGCAAGGCTTTCAGCAACAATCTTTCCCTGAGATACAATCTGTACGCCTACAGGCATAAATTCTTCAATCTTATTTTTCAACAATGGATAGTGTGTACAGGCTAACAAGACTGTATCAATATTTTTATTCTTTTTAAGCAGACTTTGTATTCTCTTTTTTACGAAATAATCTGCTCCGGGTGATTGATGTTCATTGTTCTCCACAAGAGGAACCCACATAGGACACGCTTCCTGAATTACTTCTACATCCGGAAAAAATTTATTTATTTCTATTGGATAAGAATCAGATAAAACGGTTCCGGTAGTAGCCATAATACCAACTTTTTTTGAAGAAGAATATGTACCGATAATTTCGCTGGTAGGTCTTACAATTCCCAGCACTTTTTTTTCGGGTGCGATTTCAGGCAAATCTATTTGTTGAATTTCCCGCAAAGCCTTTGCTGATGCGGTATTGCAGGCTATAATAACCAAAGGACAACCTTTATCAAAAAACCATTTTACACTTTCTAATGTATATTTATAAACAGTTTCAAACGAACGGGTTCCATAGGGAGTGCGGGCATTGTCTCCTAAATAATAATAATCATATTCCGGAAGCAATGCAGTAATTTCCTTCATAATTGTAAGCCCTCCAAAGCCGGAGTCAAATATACCTATCGGAGAAATATTTTGCATAGCCAAATTTAAAGAAAATGGCTTATATTATCATTAGGAATAAAAAATACTTTATTAGTTTTTCATCTTTTTCATTTGTTCATTTATATAATACAGCATATCTTCTCTTGTGGTGTGCTTTCGCAGCCAGTTATAATCGGGTTGAGTTTTAAAAATAAAATTACTGAGCGCTTCTCCTTCCAATCCGGTTAAAGAATGTACTAACACCGGATTATACCTGAATCGTATATATTCCTGCTGTTCCATTTCTTCAAACAAGCGATAAGCTTTCTTCTTTCTTTTTTCTCTGCGGCTGAAAAGATTATCAATACTAATTCCCATACCAACGCCTGAATTATTGTTATCAAATGTTTTTTTCAGTGTACCGTTTGCAGCAACAAATTCTTGTCGTCTGTCTACACTGTCTCGCTGATAATCAACATAGCTATAAGTAGAAACTACTACATCTGCGAGAGTTGTAACTATAGGTTTGAGTATAATTCTCATCGTATCCTGCTGATAATAAAAAGTAGAATAATTCATTATATAAGGTTCATACCCCGGTGCAGAGAACTGTAGGCGGTCTCCCACAGATGCCTGAATACCAAATCTTCCGTATTGATTAGTTCTTGCTTTATATTTATTATTCAGATTATCAACACGAACGCCATGGATGTACGATAAGGTAATGCTGTCTATAACAAAGCCATGGCTGATTTTAGATTGCGCATGTATCGAAGTGAAAATAAAAATTAATATTGACCCTAAAAAGATTTTCTTCATAATCATTCTATTTAAATATCTACAGCAAATATGATACTTAAAACCGGAATATTGCATAATAAAAACAAAAAAGCCGCTCAAATTGAGCGGCTTAGTATTTATATTATATCTAAATAATTGATGTAATTATTAAGATTTTTGTAAATGAGGGAATGGAGCAGGTACCGAACTTGGACCATCTTCAGTTGTTGGGTAAAGATCTACTGAATTAGCAGAACCGTCGTTACCATATTGGAAGATGATACGGCTTTCAGAAATACCTTGGTTTTGAACTAAGTAATTTCTTACTGTGTTAGCTCTATCCCAGCTTAATTGTTGGGCTCTTTTGTTAGAAGAACCGTAAGCTACGATTTTAACTTTACAGTTAGGATTAGCATTCAACTGAGAAGCTGCATTTGCTAAAGCTGACTGAGCACCAGAGCTAAGAGCTACACTTGAACCAGAGAAAGTTACGCTTGGTAAGTTAGTGATACCACAATCGTTAGATCCTACTGGAGGAGCTTGATTACAACAAGGATCTGTACCTACACCGTCAGCGTCAACTGGGAACCAAGTGTTTGGAGTAAGAACTTGTTTATCACGACAATCAGGAACACCGTCACCATCTGTATCTAAGCTACGACCACGAGTGTCAACAGCACAACCAGCTGGAGTATTTGGTTCAAGATCGAATTGATCAACAACGCCGTCACCATCAGAATCCATCAATGGTTTTGGAGATTTTAACTCAGAATATACATAGTTGTTAGGATTAACCCACCAAAGTGGTTCAACCGCTCTGTCAAAGCTACCTAAGTTAAAGTTGAATTTCAACTGAGTAGAACTCATGATTGGGTTACGACCTTGTGGTTGAATAGCTAAACCAGAAAGTATATCTGCATTGCTTAAGAAAGAAGTAAATTTCTGCTCAATACCTAAATTAAAACGAGGAGAAACTTTGAATGCAACACCTAAGCCATAGTTAAATCCATGACGATTGATTCTGTCTTCGCTACCAACAACATCAGATCTTGTACCGTCCCCACGGCTTGAAACAATAGTCTCATAACGATCATTATCTTCTAAAGATAAGAAAGGATTGTCTTGACCATCAAAAGCGTCTTTAACTTCTGATCTGATATCTGATCTGGAACCAGTTACACCAGCTAATTGTTTACCTTGATCCAGGTTAACACCTACTTTTGCAGAGTTGAAACTATAACCAATAAGCCCGTACCAATCAACTTTCTGATTGCCTCTGTAACCAGAAATAGCATTCAAGCTAGCGATAAGGTCTAATGAACCTTGGTGTAAGTTAGTTCTGTAAGCGTGTAAATAAGGAGTAGCACTTAAATTTGACGTTCTTGGACGGTAATCGTGACCATACATAATATGGAATCCGTATTGAGGACGTAAAGAGAAAACATGTCCTAATGCTTTTCTCAAAGAGAAAGTAGCTCCATAACCCAAAGTAGGGTCAACGGGAGTAAACATGAAAGACGGACCTACACCAATGCTTAATTCCCACATGTTTCTTGGTTTTGCAGGATAAGGATAAGCGTCAGTCACAAAACGGTTTTGTTGATCTGCGTCTTTTACTACTTCTGAATTGTAGATCCATGCGTTATCTGCATCGGTACCTACATAAGTTTTGTGTGTTGTTACAGGAGTTGTTGTAGTAACAGTAGTTACCTCCTGTGCAAATGATGCTGTAGATATTAAGCCTAATAGACCCAGCATCACAGTGTACTTTTTGTTTGCCATAGATATGATTTAATTTTTTTGTTTAAGGTTTCTTCCGAATATTCGCTGCAAAGATATCCACATATTATTAATAAACAAATTATAAATGCAAATTTTTATTTTAATTTATTGCTCTTTATAAGTAAATTATTAACTTTTACGCAAAAATCATTGCTTCTTTAACAAAACATAAACCATGCCAAAACTAACAGAATCAATAATTATTTAAAAAAAATCTGAAAATTTTTACCTCATAAAATTCAAATCTTACCTATATTGCACCTTCAATTTCTTATAATTTATATTGAAACAGGCAACAATCGTATTAAAAGACGAGTTACAACACTTTGAAAATCATTTTAAGAACGCTGTCAAAAGCAAAGTTCCGCTTTTAGACAGGGTAATGCATTATATCGTAAAAAGCAAGGGTAAGCAAATGCGCCCCATGTTCGTGTTACTCACTGCAAAACTGGGCGGACAGCTAAATGAAAAGAGTTATCGTGCCGCATCCTTGGTAGAATTACTGCATACCGCTACTCTTGTTCATGACGATGTGGTGGACGAAGCTATGGAAAGAAGGGGTTTTTTTTCATTAAACGCTGTATGGAAAAACAAAATCGCCGTTTTAGTGGGCGACTACTTATTATCTAAAGGTCTTTTACTTTCAGTGGAACATGACGACTATGATATTCTAAAAATAGTGTCAAAAGCAGTAAGACAAATGAGCGAAAGCGAATTACTACAGATTGAAAAATCACGTAAGCTTAATCTGGACGAAAATGTCTATTACGAAATCATCAATGGTAAAACAGCCTCTTTACTCTCTTCCTCTTGCGGAGCCGGAGCCTGTTCCACCTTTAATAACGAGGCTGATATTGAGCGTATGGAATTATTTGGCAAGAAAGTAGGAATGGCTTTTCAAATAAAAGATGACCTCTTTGATTATGGTACCGCAGACGTAGGAAAGCCCACGGGTAACGATATTAAAGAAAAAAAACTAACGCTTCCCTTGATTTACACATTGAATAATTGTGATAAATCAATGAAAAACAAATTAATTTATATAATCAAAAACCATAACAAGAATAAAGAAAAAGTAGCTTTTGTAATTGAGCAGGTAAAAAAACACGGAGGTATTCAGTATGCTACCGAAAAAATGTTTGCATTCAGAGACGAAGCGCTTGATTTATTGTTTCATTATCCTAAATCTGAAGTAAGAGATGCGTTGGAGGAACTTGTGAGGTTTACTACAGACCGAAAATACTAATGCTTGAAAAAAGATGGACCATACTGCCTTACGACGAAATTCAGACAAGAGCACTCAGTGCTGTTTTGAGAATAGACTCCGTATTATGTAAGATTCTTACACAGCGACACATCACCACATTTGAAAAAGCTAAAGATTATTTCAGACCGGAATTGAGTCATCTTCATAGTCCATGGCTGATGAAAGATATGGAAAAAGCGGTGCAAAGAATTGAAAATGCTATAAACTCAAAAGAAAAAATCCTTGTTTATGGCGATTACGATGTTGACGGTACCTCTTCCGTAGCTTCTGTATTTTCTTTTCTGAAAAGCATTTATTCTAATATAGATTTTTACATTCCTCACCGATACAAAGAAGGTTATGGAATTTCTTCTCAGGGAATACAGTTGGCCCGGGAAAATAATTTCACTCTGATTGTGTCTTTGGACTGCGGAATTAAATCTATTGAATTAATTAGCGAAGCCCAAAAATCGGGTATTGACTTTGTTGTCTGCGACCATCATTTACCTGACGAAATTTTGCCCGAAGCGGTTGCTATTCTTAATCCTAAACAAAACGACTGTAGTTATCCCTACAAGGAATTATGCGGCTGCGGTGTAGGATTTAAGCTGATGCAGGCTTTGGCAGAAAGATTCAATCTTCCTGAAGAAAGTTATTTACAATATCTTGATTTAGTAGCAACGGCAATTGCCGCCGATATAGTTCCTATAGACGGAGAAAACAGAATTCTTGCCTATTACGGAGTAAAAAAAATCAACACAAACCCTTCTACCGGCATAAAAACGCTGCTTGAACTGGCAGAAAAGAAAGACTATGTAGACATAAGCAGTCTGGTATTCCTCATTGCTCCGCGCATAAATGCTGCTGGGCGGATGGATGACGCCAGAAAAGCGGTAGAATTATTTATCGAAAAGGATCAGGATAAATCCTATGCAATTGCAAAAGAGTTACACAGTGATAACAGCGACAGAAAAGAGGCTGATGCACAAATAACTTTAGAAGCTTTAGAAATGATAGAAAACGACAATGAATCTAAAGATAAAAAAACGACTGTTGTTTTTCAGCCGCACTGGCACAAAGGTGTTGTGGGAATTGTCGCCTCCAGACTAATTGAATCTTATTACCGGCCAACTGTTGTACTTACTCAGAATGACGGCATTGTAAGTGGAAGCGCCCGCAGCGTTCCCGGCTTTAATTTATACGAAGCGGTACATGCCTGTAGAGAATATTTAACGGCCTATGGCGGACATTTTGCAGCCGCAGGACTTAGTATGCTGCCTGAAAATATTCATTTGTTTGCAGAAGCATTTGAAAAAAATGTGGCAGAAAGTATTTCAGCGGACTTACTCACTCCGGAAGTTGTTATTGACAGCGAAGTGGATTTTAAAAATCTCACTTTATCTTTCTATAATATTGTTGCGCAAATGGAGCCTTTCGGTCCGGAAAATATGCGCCCGGTATTTGTAAGCAAAAATGTTCAGATAGTTGACGGCTCAAGAATTGTGAAAGAAAAACATGTGCGGTTTTTGCTACAGCAAAACAAGTCTCTGTTTACGGGAATCGCTTTCTTTATGGCAGAAAAATTTACAGAAATTATTAATAATAATATTCAATTGATTGACGTTGTATATACGATTGACTTAAACGAATGGAATGGAATAAAATCTGTTCAATTAAAAATCGTAGACTTTAAACCATCCAATATTTAAAAAACATATAAAAATTAAGCGTGAGATAATTTTTTGCCATTATTTTGCATACCTTTGCACTCCGAACTATTTCGGGAACTATTTAATAACTATAAAAAAATTATTAAGCCCTTTAAATTTCTATTTAATTATGGCAGTAAAAATCAGATTACAAAGACACGGGAGCAAGAAGCGCCCCTTCTATTTCATCGTAGTTGCAGATGCCCGTTCTCCAAGAGACGGAAAATTTATCCAGAAAATCGGAACGTATAACCCACTGACAGTACCGGCTACTATTCAGCTTGACCGTCAGAAGGCGTTGGAGTGGTTGCACAAAGGTGCACAGCCAACAGATACAGTTCGTCAGATTCTTTCTTTCAAAGGTGTTCTTTATTTAAAACACTTATTGAGAGGCGTTAAATTAGGTCTGTTCGATGAAGCGGTTGCTATGGAAAAATTCCAGACTTGGTACGATGAGCATGAAAAAGCCGTTGCCAAGAAAGCGGAAGAACACAAGAAACAGCAGAAAGAAAGACGTCGTCCGGCATTTAAAAAAGTAGAAAAAGCGGAAGAACCAAAGGTTGAAGAACCAGTGGCTGAAGCTCCTGCTGAAAATACAGACGCTCCTGAACAAACTTCTGCTGAAGAAAATACACAAGCTGAAGCTTAATTTTCCAACAAAAGCATTCATGTCCTGCAATAAAAAGTTGCAGGACTTTTTTTATGCCTGATATTTTATAATTTTGTTATTAAACAAATTTCTGCTATGGCAACTACCAAACCCATTGTAAGTACTTCGTTCAGTTACGAAACGCTGGAGGAGACGCTCGACATAAAGCCTCATCGCTCAAAACTGCAAATAGGAATTCCCAAAGAAGTTATTATGCAGGAAAACAGAGTATCGCTTGTACCTGAAGCCGTGCAGGTGCTTGTAAATAACGGACATGAGGTGGTGGTTGAATCAAAAGCCGGAGAAGCCAGTAATTACACAGACAAAAATTTCAGCGATGCGGGAGCTAAAATCACCGCATCGAAAGAATCCGTTTACAAATGTCCCATCCTGGTGAAAAGTGCACCAATTTCTGAAGGAGAACTTGATTTGTTACAAAAAGATCAGATAGTTATTTCTCCGATACACTTTTCTTTGCTGAATAAAAAAATTCTGGAAAGTCTGCTAAAAAAGAAAATATCTGCACTGGGATTTGAATTGCTGAAAGACGACAGCGGCTCATTTCCTATTGTAAGAAGTATGAGTGAAATAGCCGGAAGTGCTTCAATGCTGATTGCCGGACAACACCTGAGTTGCGCCAATAAAGGCAAAGGAGTACTACTGGGAAGCATCAGTGGCATTCCTCCTACAAAAGTAATCATTATAGGTGCAGGTATTGTGGGGGAATATGCAGCCAGAACAGCACTAGCCATGGGCGCTTCGGTAAAAGTTTTTGATAATGATGTGTACAGATTACAGCGTTTGCAAAACCACATCGGACACCGCATCTGGACAAGTGTAATAGAACCCAATATTCTGGGCAAACAATTAAAAACCTGCGAAGTTGCCGTTGGGGCACTCAACAATTCAAAAGGCAGAGTTGCTGTGGTGGTTACAGAAGAGATGGTATCAAACATGCGACCCGGCAGCGTAATCATTGATGTGTCCATAGACAGAGGAGGCTGCTTTGAAACCAGCGAAATCACTACGCTTGAGAAACCTACTTTTACTAAATATGGGGTAATACATTATTGTGTGCCTAATATTGCCAGTGCTTTTGCAAGAACAGCCAGTCAGGGTATAAGTAATGTATTAATGCCGTTGATGATAAATATTGCAGATGAAGGAGGTTTTGAACATTTGTTGTGGCACGACTTTAATTTGCGGGATGCGATGTATTTGTATAAAGGTTATTCTACCAACTTTAATATCAGCGACAGGTTTGGGTTAAAATACACCGATTTGCATCTGGTGCTTGCCTCTAAGAGTTAGAGTCATTATCTTCTTCCAAAGCCTTATCCAGTAAGGAATGCAGCGAGTTTAATTTTGCAGTAGCTTCTTCATCTTTCAGCATAAATTCGCCGGCTTTGTTCTGTTCGGTAGCGAACCATAAAATAGCCATGGCGATGTAATCCTGCATATCTTTTCCGGCAAAATTGGTTTTAAAAAAAACAATCTGATCATTGATGAGCTTAACGGTTTTGCGCACAACTCCCTCATCATTTTTATTTACTTTTAAACGATAGGTTCTGTCGCCAACAACTACATTTATAACTATTACTTCACTCATAAGCGTCAATCGCTTTGTTTATCAGGCATTCAGCATATTCAAACAATCCTGAACTTCTTTAAGATACGCATCAATTCTTTTATTCAGATTTTGTTTTCCTTCATCCGAAAGGTTCTGCACTCCCATATTCTGCACATCAAGTTTTTGCTGCAACTCTGTTTCCCGATTTTTTGTAAGAGCTAAATCTGTTTGTACAAGATGTAATTCATCTTTAAGATTTTGATTCTCTTTTTGCAAACGCTTGTATCGGGTAAGCAGTTGCTGCAATTTTTCTTCTAATATACGGAGGTCTGTATTTTCCATGAAAATAATTTTGCTTTTCTCGTTCAGATATAAAGAATCTCGCTTTCTATAGCTTGCATATATTTTTGCTTAATTCCTTTTTTGGAAACTAAATCGACTTTTCTGTTTAATTTATTTTCTATTAAATTAGCTATATCTATAAATTCTATTCCTATAGGTTTTGAAAAATCAATAATAATATCGACATCACTTTTATCATTAAAATCATCACGCACCACAGAACCAAACAATCCACTTTCTGAAACGTTATATTTTTCAGAAAGTGCAGGTTTTAATGTTTGTAATAAACTTTTTATTTTTATTAATTCTCTCATTTTATAAAAAAATCAACCTATACTTTCTTCAATTAACAGCTTCGGTATTCTCTTAGACATATTAATTCAGTTTTATTTTCTTATCTCTGCCTGTAATTCTTTTTCAAAACCATTTATAAGCTTGTTAACCATTGCATCTATTTCTTTGTCGGTAAGTGTTTTTTGTTCGTCAAGGAATGTAAAATTTAAAGCCATAGACTTTTTATCCTTTCCTAATTTATCGCTTTCAAACACATCGAACAAGCGTACGTCTTTCAACAAATTTAAATTTGATTTTTTAATTACAGCATTAATACTTTCATAATTTACTGATTTATCTACTACCAATGCCAGATCACGCTGCACCGCAGGGAATTTGCTTACTTCTTTATAGAGTATATTTTGCCTGTTCTTTACATCAAGAATAGCCGCAATATTCAATTCAGCATAAAATACTTCTGCCTTAATATCGAACTGAGCTAATTTCTTTTTAGGCACAACAATAAGTTTTCCCAGTTGCTTTTTTTCTGCTGAAACCGACAGCCCGTCTTGGTTTTCGAGTGGAGAGAATTTTATATTACCAAAGCCCAATAGTGTAATCAAAGCCTGAACAATTCCTTTTACTCTGTAAAAAGATTGTGGAGTTCCTTTTTCGTTCCATTCATCTTCATGAGTTTTTCCGGTAAGATAAAGTGTCAGCTTTTCTTCTTCAAGATATTCTGCTTCTGCTTTTTTTCTGTACGTTTTTCCGTATTCAAATAATTGCAGATTATTATTTTTTCTGTTTAAGTTATAAGCTATCACTTCCAAACCTGTTTCCAGCATGGACGGACGCATGATATCTAAATCTGCGCTGAGATTATTCAGCATGTGTACAGCAGTACTTAATTCTTCTTCGGAGTAATACTTGCTGTTGGTAATGGAGTTGGTAACGATTTCATGAAAACCTAAGCCCACAAGATAATCAGCCAGCTTCTCTTTGGTGTCTTCTTTTAAAGTGTACGCATCTACTGCGGGCGTAATGGTCACCGATGAAGGAATATCAATATTATCCAAACCGTCAATACGCAATATTTCCTCTACAATATCGGCGGGCAGCGAGATATCGGGTTTGCTGTATGGTACGGCAAAAACAATTTCATCTGCACTTTCTTTAATTTTCTCAAAACCCAATGCTTCCAACACATCCACAATGGTATCGTGATGATAATTTTTACCACTCAGTTTTTTCAGATAATGATATTTTAATGCAACATAGTTTTTTTCTTTAGGATTGGGGTAAACATCCACCACCTCTGAACTTATTTCACCGCCTGCAATTTCTTTGATTAACATAGCAGCACGTTTAAGCACATTTACCGTATTGCTGATATCTACTCCTTTTTCAAAACGCAGAGCAGCATCTGTTCTTAAACCGTGATGATAAGATGTTTTGCGAATATCAACCGCATTAAAATTTGCACTCTCCAAAAATATATTTGTTGTGTTTTCTGTTACACCTGAATCTATACCACCAAACACGCCGGCAATACACATGCCGCCGCTTTCATCGCAAATCATTAAATCGGAAGCAGTAAGTTTTCTTTCCTTTTCGTCCAGAGTTTTAAACACGGATCCTTCGGGTAAATTTTTTACAATTACATGAGCTCCGTTTATTTTATCCGCATCAAATGCGTGCAGAGGTTGCCCTGTTTCGTGAAGAATAAAATTGGTGATATCTACCACATTATTTATCGGTCGCACACCGATTGACTTTAATGCGTTCTTAAGCCAATCAGGCGAAGGAGCTACTTTGATATTGGATAAGGTAACGCCAGCATATCGCGGACAGGCTTCGGTGTTTTCTACGGTAACTTTTACGGGTAAATTATTATTATCTGTTTTAAAACCAACATTCGCAAAGGGTGATATGGCTTTTTGTTTTTTATTTTCGTGACGCACCAGATAAGCACAAACATCTCTTGCCACACCATAATGCGACATAGCATCCATGCGGTTTGGCGTTAATCCGATTTCATAAATCACATCTTCGTACACAGAAAAATATTCAGAAGCAGGAGTGCCGGGCTTTACATCATCGGGCAAAACCATAATGCCTGCATGACTTTGTCCCATCCCTAATTCATCTTCCGCACAAATCATTCCGTAGCTTTCTTCGCCTCTTATCTTTGCTACCTTCATGGTCATAGGTTCTCCTTCTGAGGGGTAAAGTGTAGCACCCACTTTAGCGAGTACAACTTTTTGACCAGCGGCTACATTAGGCGCACCTCAAACAACTTTCAAAGGTTCTTCTTCTCCAATATTTACAGTAGTAACTTTTAGTTTATCGGCATTAGGATGTTTTTCGCAGGTAAGCACTTCTGCAATCACTACATCTTTCAAGCCTCCTTTAATACTTTGATAGTGTTCCATTGCTTCTACTTCCAGACCTATAGAAGTGAGAATTCTTGAAAGTTTTTCCGGTTCAATCTTTTCGGGCAAATATTTGCTTAACCAATTATACGAAATAGTCATTATACTAAAATTGTCTGATTATTAATTTCTAAATTTATTCAACTACCAAATAAATTGTAGTTACAGTGTGCAAATTTACAATTTTGCTATCAGATTTATGTTAAAATGTTACCTTTGTAAGAATGGATACAGAAACCAAAACTCATAAAAAGCGCAGCTATCTCACTGCCGTGTTGTCTAATAAATGTCCCAGATGCAGACAGGGAGATTTATTTGTAACAAATAATCCGTATGCCTTTTCTAAAAACAGATTTATGCAAATGAATGAGAAGTGCGAAGTATGCGGGCAACCTACGGATATAGAAGTAGGCTTTTATTACGGCACAAGCTATGTAAGTTATGCACTGACCGTTGCATTTTCAGTAGCTACGTTTGTTGCCTGGAAAGTATTGATAGGTATGAGTTTCGCCATTGATGATAACAGAGTTTTTTATTGGTTCTTTACCAATCTGGCACTGCTTGTTTTGATGCAGCCTTTGTTTATGCGGTTTTCAAGGTCGCTGTGGCTAAGCTGGTTTGTAAAATACAACCCAAACTGGAAAACTGAAAAACTGAAAAGAAATGAGAGAGTGATTGATGAATACAAACACGGCTGGTAATTATTCTTCCGTGTCTTCTACTTTTTCATCTTCCACATTACCGATTACTTTATCGCTTGTACGTCGCAAAGGATTTTTACGCATATCATCATAATCGTAACGGAAATTGATGATATCAATACATTTGTATAAAGAGGCTAGTGTAGAGGAAACATCGGCTTTATTTTTTCCGGCAATATCAAAAGCCGTTCCGTGATCCGGACTTGTTCTTACCACAGGTAATCCGGCAGAAAAGTTTACTCCGTTTCCTACTGCTAAAGATTTAAAAGGTATTAATCCCTGATCGTGATACATTGCCAGCACCGCATCCAATCTTTCGTGATAACCTCTGGCAAAAAAAGCATCTGCGCTATACGGACCTAAACACATTATGCCTGACTGCTTAGCTTCTTTAATGGCAGGCTTGATGATTTGTTCTTCTTCATCACCAATTAGTCCTTCGTCGCCTGCATGCGGATTTAGCCCAAGCACGGCTATTCTTGGTTTTGTGATGCCAAAATCTTTTTTCAGACTATTGTTTAATAATTGCAGTTTGCTTACAATTATCTCTTTGGTAATATACTTTGCAACATCCTTTACAGGCACATGCTCTGTAACAACGGCAACTTTCATATTGTCTGCAACCAGCAACATCAGTACATCCTGCTGATTAAAAGCATCTCTTAAAAAAGGAGTGTGACCGCTGTAATTAAAAGTTTCTGACTGAATAGTTTTTTTATGAATAGGTAAAGTAACCATACCGTCTATCCATTTTTCTTTTAATGCTTTTACCGCCTCATCTATTGACTGATAAGCATATTTACCTATGGATTCATCGAGTTGTCCGGGAGTAATATTTACTTCATCTTCCCAGGCATTAAAAAGATTAATCTGCTTGGTGCTTAATTTATTTTTATCTCTTACTGGACTGTAGGAGAAATTAATTTCACCAATTGTTTTCTTGTAAAAATTAATTGTCTTACTGTTCGCAAACACAACAGGCGTGCAGATTTCATTTATTCTGGTATCGCTCAATGCTTTGATGATAAGCTCTACGCCTATACCGTTTATATCACCACAAGTAAATCCAATAATCGGTTTTCTGTTTTCCATACCCATTCTTTGCAGACAGTTTTTTTAGTCAGAGAATAATTTTTATATCCTGCAAATCTACACAATTATATTGTTAATTGTTTATACTTTTCTGTGTGCACATTCTTACAAAAACAATTACGCGTATCTTCTTCTTTTGGAGTTTTTTGAAATCAGTTTCAGGTGAGAACCCAAAACTTTTTTCATATGCATTTTCAATACTTCTCCCATAGTAGTCGCTTTCATAAAGCGCGTGTCTTTATGATGATTAGCCAACTCCAGTTTAAGCTGATCGGTTTTTTCTTTGGTAGAAATTTCATCTTTTACCATAATATCCATCAAGGCTTTCATTCTGTATCTTTCCGCAGCAATACGGTGCATCAGCCTTGATCGTTCTTCGGCAGTATATTGTTTCAACACTTCTTCGTTAAGCAATTCTCCGGATTGTTTTACCAGAGTATAATTTTCTTTCGCAAACTGCGGTAAATACAAGCGCATTCTTCCTTCGTAGCATTGCTGATCAAAATCGATAGCTCTGAATTTGTAATGTATCATTTCAATATCAGGAATAATTCTTACCACAAAGTTGTAAGAGCGCATATCGCCCAACAAACGTGCAAAACAAAATTCATTAAACTTTACAAAGCTTTTCATCACTCTTATCTTATCCGTTTGGGGACGGGCAAGATAATCTTTGATAAACACATCGCCCGGTACACCTGCAATATGTTCTTCAACAAGCGTTTCGTTGCAGGTTAAGAACATTACTCTTGCCGTAGCCAGCATATTTTCCAGCTCCAGTCCGTATACACGGCTGGCATCGGCTTTTTTTATGTAAAAGAAATCGTAGTGGCCGTTGTGAATGTTTACAATCTTAATTCTGAAAGGCTGACTGTTTCCGAAACTGCAAAAATCTATACGGGTTATTTTCAGATTGCCTGCATAAGAAAAATCTCCTTCGGTTTTCAGGATAGAATAACATTTTATCAATGACTCATTCAGGTATTCCCATTCGCGCATATCGTACGAAACCTCTTCCCATGCGGTTTCCACGCCATTGGGATCTATGAGCGGACGTGCATATGTAAACCGCATCATATCTCTGTACTCCACCGGCAACTGTACCTCTCTGCCATATCTTTTAAGATAATGCTTCAGCGGCGGCTTGATGGAAAAAGTTATTTTCTTTCTTGAAGGCTTATGTTCTTCTGCAAATATTTCCCCGAAATACATAATTGAATTTTAATTATTGCAAATTTAGTTTAAATAAAGAAGAAAGCATTGTCCCCTCCCTTACAACCTGATAAATATCATAAACAGCTAAGCGCATTTTTTACGATATTTGACAAACTATATAATCACATTATTTAAACTATATTTATGACCATTGGAATTTTAAAAGAGACGGACGATAGACGTGTAGCAATGCTGCCCGAGGTAGTTGCCGCTCTTGTAAAGATGAATGTAAATGTTATAGTAGAGAAAGGTGCAGGCAATGCATCTTTTTTTGTTGATAAAAATTATGAAGAAGCAGGAGCAAAAGCCGTTGAGCGTGCTGATGTTTTTTCGCAGGCAGACCTGATTGCAAAAGTAAATCCGTTTACAGATGAAGAACTGCAAAACGTTGAAAGCGGCAAAGCTATTATCTCTGTCATGAATCCTTTATCAAATAAAGCAATGGTGGAGGAACTGGCAAAGAGAAATATTACTTCTTTTGCTTTAGACATTGTACCTCGTACAACTCGTGCGCAGGCTATGGATATTCTTTCTTCTATGGCAACTGTATCAGGCTACAAAGCAGTGTTAACGGCTGCCAATCATTCACCAAAATTCTTCCCGATGTTTATGAGTGCTGCGGGCACAATTAAACCTTCCAAGGTATTGATACTTGGTGCAGGTGTTGCGGGCTTACAGGCAATTGCCACTTCCAGAAAACTGGGCGCAGTAGTAGAAGTATTTGATGTGCGTGCTGCGGTGAAAGAAGAAGTGCAAAGTCTCGGTGGAAAGTTTGTAGA
>JAEWWO010000340.1 GCA_023396345.1 Bacteroidota bacterium | reverse complement strand
ATGTAATCTTCTGCCAGTAGCTTGACTATTTGCATAAACAGGAAATGAAAAGCATCATATAATTCTCCGTCCGCAGCATACTGTTCCGCTATATTTGTAATAGAAAATATTACGGAATAATTCCCGTCGTTGCTGTAAAGAATATCTACTCCCGAATCCCCATAAGATTCACAGGCTACGAATGGTATTTCAAATTTTCTCTTCATTTTTAATCTTCAAACCTGATTTTTATTTTGCGTGAAACATGCTTGAACGAATGCATCATATAAGTTCCGTAGCGGATATTTTTTTTATACAATCCTTTTTTTTGTTTATTGATAACCCACATCAGGGAGACTGCTCCCAGTATCCCCAATGTAAGTAATCCTATTATGGAGCTGATTGTAGCTGCCAGGATTATACCCAGTCCCACAGATCCCACCAAACCTCCTGCGGCCCAGTATATGTACCGTCCTTTGAACATTTTAAAAACCAATGGACGCTGTAATCCTTTATATAATTTATAAGCTGCTGGCATAAGGATGTGAATGAGGGTGGGGTGCAGAGTTTCTTTATCCGAAAAAGGCTTTAAGTATAGTACCGGTCAATAGTAGAAAAACACAGGAACCTGCCCAACCAACAACTTCTTTGTTGATATCATGGTCTCCGCTGTTCCACTTGGTATATACGCGTATACCGCCTACCAATCCTACGATGCCACCGATAGCTAATATTAAAGTTCCTACCTGGTCGGAATAACCTTTTATTTTAGACCCTGCAGAAGTAAGTCCGGTAGCGATAGCATCCTGAGCGATTGCCATCATCGGTAAAGTCATAACGCATGTTACCAGTAATACATATTTTAACTGCATGCATAGCAATTGTAATTTGTGTGTTTGCTTCATTTTATATTTTTTAAATTATTGAATGACGATTTTTATTACTACTTGGATGAGAATAAGAAAAATAATTCCACCGCCCCATTTCCAGATTTTTTCTTCCAGCCCTGCTTTTCCCATCATCCAGTGATGATAAATATCTATGATACCGATGATGGCTATACATGCACCAATGGCTAATAGTAAAGCAGAGACCTCATTATAACTTATCAGTAGTATTTTATTCATTTAGAAAATCCAGTCTACTAACATCATGGCTAATAGAAGAAAGATGCAGGCAGATATCCAGCCTATAACTTGTGCATCTATATGGACATGATGTCTTCCGTTTACATTCCACAGATTATAGATTCTTATAGCCCCTATCAAACCAATCACTCCCGCCAGTGCATAACCAAGAAATTTCAATGCGGGAAACACTTGCCCGCGAAAACTGCCGGTAATTTCTGACAGCTGTAATAAGTATAAAAAAGTGTTACAAAAAATCATAATCATTAATATCCTGGTTAGACATTTCACTTACATTCAGACCCGGTTTTGAAATAATTTCCAAACCCAGGTCTGTTAAAACGGAACCTTTGCTTTTACTTTTTATGATGCCTGATGGTTTAGTATTTGGAACCTCGAACATTTCAAGGTTCACTTGCACTGTTTCTTCAGGTAGTGATAATATTTCGGATGCATCATCATCTTCTGTTATTGTCCTGTCTTCATCTTCTGTTGGAATTGCAAGCTGGACAATCTCTTTTTCCTTTGTTGATGCTGATGTCTGTTTACTTTTGATTACATCAATAAGTATATTGATAATGTACCAAAACAGGTAGATAAAAGCTATTATTTTCAGGAAAAAACTCAGGTGCATATACTACTTTACAATGTTTCAAAGTCAAAATTAGCTGCAGGTGATAGAGAGATAAAATAATAATACGATTATTAGATTCTTATTTAATAATATCTTTTTTTCTTTCGCCTCTTCCTCAATACTTCTTCCAGGTTAGCTATACTGTTGTTTTGTTTGCGTATATAATTATCTCCTACAATTTTATCAATAAACTTTCCTGTTTCTTTATCAGTATCATACTTTGCGAAATGATAAGATGAGGAAAAAGTTTCACTGAAAGGTTGAAACTGTTGACTGGAATATTCTTTGTTGATTTTTATATTCGAAAAAAGATATTCATGAGAGGCATTGTTGATCAATGCTTGCAACGGCATTATTTCACTACCTTTAAAAACAGCCTTTCCGGAATGATCAATCAGTGTATAGCCATAAGGTATAGTATGAGCTTTACTAGTGAAAAAGACACATTCTAATCCGAACTTTGACTTCATTAACTCTGTAAACGGGCTGGAAAAACGGCTATGCGCTATTACTTTCATTTTATTCGGATCATTTTTTCCATAGGCAACCTGTGACAGTTTGCAGGAGGTGGTCTGCTGATATTTATAGAACAAAGCTCTTATTTGTCTGATACGTTGTTGCCGGTCGGAAGAGGATAGGTTATTGTTAGCTATGAGCCTATCTAATGCTGCTTTATTTATTTTTCCTTGCAGGTTCCCGTGTTTATAATATTGATGATGTTGTTCGTTGGATTTTATTTTATATCCCGCTGTTTCCATCAAAAGATTGAATTGTGCCTGGGTAGTAAAATGATAGTTTTTATATCTCAACAGATTCGCTTCACATTCCATCCCGGGATGTTGATTAAGCATTGCGTTGAGCAGACTATGCGCTCTTTTCTTTTCAAACTTATCTGAAATTTTTTTACCGGCATAATCTACTCTTGTACTAACGATATGAATATGGTGGTTATCGGTATCTCTGTGTGCATACATTAGCATTGGTTGGCTGCCATATCCTAAGCCATCCATAATCTCTGTGGCATAATCTATCAGTTGCCTGTGTGAAATGGCTGTTCCTTTACAACTAAGTGAAGCATGAAAGGAAGGGTTTTTTATTCGTTGGTTTAGACTGCTGACCTGTTGGAAATAAGTTTTCATCTCCAGTGCAGTAACATTTTCTTTGCCCTCCAGGTGTCCAAAGTTTTTCATACAGACTAATTTGGCTTCGCCTGCCTTTTGTTTCTTTTCGTTATAATTTACCGCATAAAAAAGATTACCTGCAGCGGGCATTATCCTGAAAATGAGTTGTGGCATTTTATTGAGTAGTTATTTCATTGAGTAATTCGGAAAAAGTCTTTTTGATATTTTCCAGCACTTTTAAATTAAAAGACAGGAGAATATTCAGTTCTTGTATTTCATTGTGGGGACTTTTAAAGCCTTGTTTAATCAAATGAATTGTGTGGGTCAATTGATTGATATTATTCCCGATACCATGCAATACACGGAACTGTTGGTTGATATTACCTATTAGAGATTTTCTTGTCGTCAGGTCAACAGGTTTTCTACCACTCAAGACAGACCGGATATAACTGCTGTTGCTTTGCCCGATTTTCATGGCTTTTTCTTGGAGGTCTTGCTTTTCTTTATTAGTCATCCTGATCATGACTACAGCATTCCTGTTTGTCTTTTGTTTATTGTTTTCCATGATTATATTTACATTTTTTTCTTTCTGGATTTTGATTCAATGAGTTGCGAATATTTCCTCTCTCTGAAAGAGCAGGTCAGTTTTTGTCTATACAAAAACACAACCTGCCATGAGTTTTATTTTTTAAAACATAAAAGTAATTGTGCGTTGATCAATAATGAAATACCCAGCTTGAATAAGCCTTGATGAACAGGAAAGGGAAAATTGCACAGAACGGTTGATGCATCGTTGCAGAACGGTTACACGAGGATTAGCGAAGTGCCATTACTACATGTAGCGGTGTTAGTAAAGGTTACGTAGCTGTTAAACAATAAAATATTTATAAAATTATATGACAGGTTGTAGGTGTTGTGTAAACAACAATAATTTTCTTCACCATACATCTAAAGCTGTTGCCCATGATGCGATAATATATTAAGCATTCAAGCACATAAGCCATTAACCTGACACCTATTTGGTGTATATAATGATAAAGTTTGAATTTAATTTTTGCCATACTAAAGTTTTTTTGCATTATTAGTCTTCTCATAGGTACAATTGGTCAACAGAAAAATGACTGTAGAATGCTAATTTGCATGATTTCGAAAAGAAATTATTATATCTTTATAAATCAAAAAATTGCGTATAATTGAGAGTTTTACGAAATACAAAATACGAAAATCCCTTTTGTACCTAATTATATTGTAAATTAAGTAGTTATGAATTTTACCAATGCAGATTGAAGCATGAAAAAGCAAGGAAATACTTGTTTTGTTGTACTAAAAGTTGTACCTTAGTATTAGATTGCACCGCTTTGAAATAGCTGATTTATAAAGGGTTTCATCGGTTTGCAGTCGATTGCAAAGATAGTGTTTAATCCTTTTAAGTGCAAAATTATGGCTTCAATTAAATTAGTTCTGCGTACACAACAGGCAGATGCAACAGGAAAAGCCCCTATTTACATAAGGTTGATTAGAGACCACAAAGCTAAATTTGTGGCAACAGGCGTTAAAGCAAAACCTACCGAATGGGACGAGGGAAAACAGAAACTCAAAAAAAACTATCTGAACAGTGCGAGAATGAATGCCTTTTTATCTCAAAAGGTAGCTGATGCCTAAGCACAGGTAGCAGACCACGAACGTACCAAAAAATCAGTATCAGCAAGAAAACTCAAAGAAGCCATTAAAGGAAAACAGACCCGAATTTCTTTGACTACTGCGATAAGCGTTTAGAAGTTCTGAAAGGTATTGTTTCTTACCGTACTACCGTTATTTATAAGGGTTACATAAAGAAATTTGAACGCTTTTTAGGTTATAGAGATTTTTATTTCTCGGATATTAACGTAGGCATATTGAACGATTACGCCAACTACTGCAAAAAGAAATTAAACAATAGTAATACAACCGTCTTTACTTCATTACGGATATTGAGTTTCTTTTATAATGATGCAATGGAAGAAGAATTGATACCTTTGGTTGTTTCGCCATTCTATAAAATTGATATTCCAAAAAGTAAAGTAGAAAGAAACTTCTTAACCAAAAAGCAGATAGAAGAATTAGAAAACCTTGATTTGAGCCAACGACCAAAAACCATAGTTCACAGGGATATGTTTTTATTCAGTGCCTTTGGTGGCGGTTTGCGTATCAGTGATGTAATGCTTTTGCAATGGAAGTGCTACGATGAAGAAACCCAAAAGATTACAAAAGTCATTCAGAAAACACAGAAGCAACACAGCTTTAAATTAGGTGCTAAATCCATTGCCATACTCAACAAGTACAAACCGAAAAATCCCAATCCCGAAGCCTTTATATTTCCTGTAATAGAAAATCCCGAAAGAATATTTGTCGATGAAAAATACAAGAGTTTAAAACTTCGTGGCAAAGTTCGTTTAGGCGATGTGCATTTAAAGAAAATGGGCGAAGATTTGAAATTACCCTTTAACCTGCATTTCCATTTAAGCCGTCATACATTCGCTACAAATGCTTTAAACAACGGTATGCGTATAGAGTATGTAAGTAAATTACTTGACCATTCTACCATTCAGCAAACACAGGTATATGCAAAAATCGTCTCAGAGGAATTGGATAATGCCGTTGATAAATATATCAACTGATGTCCTGCCTTTGTATAAAAGGGTTTTGGGCTAATAACCATAGCATTAGTGTAAAAAAAATACAAACATAACAACGAAAATTAAAACTAATTCCTAACTTTGCACCTTAATGAGGCTTTTTGCATACATATTCAGCATTTACATTTTGGCATTATCAGTAATGCCTTGTAGTGATGCGTATAATGATTGCGAAAGCGATACCACGTATAAAGAGTATTCACAGGCTCACAATCACAGTACAGACCACAATGATAATTGCAGCCCTTTCTGTACCTGTACCTGTTGCAGTACAACAGCAAGTCTGAAATTTATACCTTATAAATTTCGTGTTCCCGAACCCATTGCAACTTCAAAAATCACTTACCCTATTCGTGATTTTTCTTTCGTTTCCAATTACTCCGGAAATATTTGGCAACCGCCGAAGATTAATGCATAATTTTTAATGTTTTAATGATTATAGCTTTTTGCGTACAGCATTAAGCTGAATGTTTTGGGTCATATTTCGCATTCCCAAATTTATAATCATTACAATTTATCATTAATTATTCATCATTAATCATCACAAAAAGTGTTAGATAATATTATTAAATTCTCCGTAAAAAATAAGTTCATTATAGGATTGATGACCTTATTGCTCATCATCTGGGGGGTATGGAGTGCCACGAAAATCCCGATTGATGCACAGCCTGATATTACAAACAATCAGGTTCAGATTATTACCC
>JAEWWO010000305.1 GCA_023396345.1 Bacteroidota bacterium | reverse complement strand
TCAAAATCTTTTACTGTAATGCCGGATGCATCAGATAAATGCTGAATATATAAAGTAAAACTCTTTTTATCATGAATGGCAAAAACCTTATCAGGCCTGAATCCCGGAGCTACTTTAGTATAAAGATTATTTTCAGCAATAGCTTTATGATGTTTTAAATCGTCTGTCGGGTCATCGGTTGTGCAGGCATAAACTACCTTAAAATGTTGTAGTAATCCCTGTGTAGAAAAATTATCCTGTTGCAATAAATCTCCTGCTCTTTCATATATTTTTTCAGCAGAATCATTATTCAGATATTCCTGAATACCAAATGGATTTTTCAGTTCAAGATGCGTCCAGTGAAACAAAGGGTTTCTCAATAGTTGAGGTACGCAGGTAGCCCATGCCATAAACTTTTCTTCATCAGATTTGCTGCCTGTAATAAATTCTTCGTTAATACCTAATGTACGCATAGCGCGCCATTTATAATGATCGCCTCTCAACCAGATATCCGTAAGGTTTGTATATTTTTTATTTTCTGCAATTTCTGCCGGAGGTAAATGATTATGATAATCTACAATGGGTAAATCCTTTGCGTAACTATGATAGAGATTTACCGCAGCTTTATTTGTAAGCAGAAAATTATCATGAAATATATAATCAGCCATTATTCTGTATTTGTTTATAAACTTCTTAAAATACCCAGCTCGAGACCTCTGATTTCTGCCAGTCCTCTCAAACGCCCGATAGCAGTATATCCCGGATTTGTTTTTTTATGTAAATCGTCCAGCATCTGATGTCCGTGGTCAGGACGAACAGGAATTGATAATTTTCTTTCCTGCATTACATTTACTATTTCCTTAATCACAGCATACATGTCAACGTCTCCTTCTAAATGATTGGCTTCATAAAAGTCTCCGAATTCATTGCTGGTAGTACTTCTTAAATGTATAAAGTTAATTCTCTCTCCAAATTGTTTTACCATAGCCGGCAAATCATTGTCGCTTCTCACACCAAAAGAACCTGTGCAAAAACATAAGCCATTGTTCAGTGAGGGAACGGCATCTGCCAGTGCCTGAATGTCGCCAGCAGTGCTTACAACCCTTGGTAACCCCAGTATCGGATACGGAGGATCATCAGGATGAATAACCAGCTTTACATCATACTCATCAGCAACCGGAACAATTTGTTGTAAAAAGTATATAAGATTACTTCTTAGTTTATCTGCATCAATATTTTGATATTTATCTAATGCTTCCTGAAAATTTTCTAAAGTAAAGCTCTCTTCACTGCCGGGCAAACCTGCTATAATATTTTTTTGTAATAATTTTTTTTCATCCTCAGTCATTGAGTTGAATTTTTCTTCTGCACGTTGTAAATCTTCCGGACTATAATCTTTTTCAGCACTTTTTCTTTTTAAAATAAAAACATCGAAAGCCACGAATGACGCCTGCTCAAACCGTAATGCCTTACTTCCGTCTTCTACTTCATACGCCAAATCGGTTCTTGTCCAGTCCAGCACAGGCATAAAGTTATAGGTGACAATTTTTACTCCACATTCAGATAAATTTTTCAGGGATGTTTTATAATTTTCAATATACTCTTCAAACCCTTCAGTCTGCGTTTTTATAGCTTCATGTACGGGAACGCTTTCCACTACATCCCAACTTAAACCATATTCCTGAAGCTGTTCAATTCTTTTATTAATTTCTTCCGTAGTCCATGCCACACCATTAGGAATATGATGCAAAGCTGTAACAACGCCTGTGCTTCCTGCCTGTTTGATATCTGATATACTTACCGGATCATTAGGTCCGTACCAGCGCATGGTATTCGTCATTCTATAGCCTGTATTTCTGTATGAAGGAGACATATGCTAATTTTTTTTTGAATTGATAATTTTTTTTATACACCGCTAAACTTAGTAAAACCGCCATCTACAGCTATCTCAGCAGCATTCACAAATTTTGATGCATCGCTCAACAAGTATATTAATGCACCGTTTAATTCTTCCGGTTCGCCGAATCTGTTGTAAGGAGTAGAATGCATAATATTTAATGATCTTTGTTTTAAACTACCATCGGGATTGGTTAATAAATCTTTATTCTGATGAGTAAGGAAAAAGCCCGGGGCAATAGAGTTCATGCGTATTTTATCGCCATAACGTTTAGCAACTTCAACTGCGAACCATCTTGTGTAAACATCTATAGCACCTTTTCCCATGCTGTAACCCATTACCATGGTTAATACAGTTTTAGAGCTTACAGATGAAATGTTTACAATGCTTCCGCCATTTTCTTTCATTGCTTCTCCAAAAATTTTGGTTGGTGTAACTGTTCCCCAAACATTTAATATCAAAGCTTTTTTCATTCCTTCAATATTCATTTCAAAAACATCCTGATCGGGTTGAATAATACTTTCCGGTACGTTGCCGCCCGCTGCATTTACCAGACCATCAATCTTACCATATTTTTCCAGTATGGTTTCTCTGGCTTTTATAAGTGCTTCTTCTTCCAGTACATTTGCCGCTAATCCTAATGCTTCAATTCCTGAAGATTGTAATTCAGCAGCCTTTGCTTCGGCTTTGTCCTGATGTAAATCAATTATCACAACAGTTCCGCCGGCTTCGCCTATGGCTTTTACAAAAGAAGAACCCAAAACGCCTGTTCCGCCAGTAACGATGATTACTTTTCCCTGTAATGAAAAGATGTTTTTTTCCTGTACCATTTTTTAATTATTTTATATTGAGAATGCTAAACGATTTTATCAAAGAAATCAGATTTATCTTATCGGGAATAAAATTACTGATAAAAATGTAAACGTTTAAATTTTTTTGACTATTTTTTATTTATTTACTAAAATTTACTTTCTCCTATATAGAATATACATATAATCAGCTTATTTAGCTGAAATAGTTTTATTTTTGTAAACAATTAAAATTTACACATTAAATTATTAAGAATGAAAGGTAATTTTACTATAGTGGAAATAGCAGAACAGCTCAACCTTTCAGTAGCTACAGTTTCCCGTGCACTTCACGGTCATACAAGCGTAAAAGAGGCAACAAGAAAAAGAGTTAAAGCTCATGCAGATAAAATGGGTTATCATATTAATGCTGTTGCCTCTTCTCTCAGAAGCAATAAATCAAATATCATCGGATTAATTGTACCTAAAATATCTATGTACTTTCAGTCGCAGGTGATTACTTCTATTCAGAATGAATTGTCTCAAAAAGGTTATAATTTAATCATACTTCAGACAAATGACTCTCCGGAGCAGGAAATAAAAGCTATAGAAACCCTCATATCACTTAGGGTTGCGGGCGTTATAGTGGCTGTTACTATTCGTACTACAGATTTTACACCATTTGAAATATTTACTAAACGTAAAATACCAATTGTATTCTATGACAGAATTCCTAACTATGATTTAGGATCTATAAATATTGTAGGAGATGATAAACAAGGAGGATTTGAAGGAGCAAAACATCTGATTGAAGTAGGCTGTAAAAATATTTTATTCATTTCGGGTCCGTTGCAAACAAATATTTATAAAGACAGATTTTCAGGATTTAAACAGGCTCTTAAAAAACATAACATTGCGTTCAGGAAAGAAAATATGTTTACCCATGAACTTACTTTTGAAAATGCATGGAATTCTTTGAGTGAAGCATTTGAAAATGATGCGTCTATTGATGGTATTTTCGCTACTAATGACACCTCGGCTATAGCAGCTTTACAATTCTGTAACTCGCGTGGTTTCACAGTTCCGGAGAAGGTGAAAATTCTGGGATATTCCAATGATGAAAGAACATCCATCACTACCCCGTCAATAAGTTCAATTGAACAATTTCCTAATGAATTTGGAATTAAAGCTGTGCAGCTATTGACGGATTATATAAATCAATCTGAAAAATCAACCGCAAAAAAAATAAAGAAGAATATCACCATTCCTGTAAAGCTCGTCAGAAGAATGTCCACATAACAATCTCTTATTAATACTCCCTCAATTGTTTACCGGCAAGATGTATAAAGACATCTTCCAGATTAGCATTTTTTACTGCTTTTTGTTTTTCAAAACCTGTAGCAAGTAGATCGTCAATCAATTGTTCAGGCGTAGCCATAGAAATAATTTTTCCGCTGTCAATGATCGCAACTCTGTCGCACAAAATTTCAGCTTCGTCCATGTAGTGTGTAGTAATGATTACAGTAGTACCGGCATTTCTTACCTCTTTAATTAAATCCCACAGATGTCTTCTCGCCTGCGGATCGAGCCCGGTAGTAGGTTCATCTAAAAAAATAACTTTAGGATTATTAATTAAAGTTGTGGCAAGAGAAAAACGTTGTTTTTGTCCACCGCTCAATTCTTTGTATTCATTTTTTGCTTTATCTGCCAGATGCATTTTTTCAAGCAATTCTATAGCATCAATTTTTTTATTGTACAATCCTGCAAACATATTCATTAGTTCAGTCAGATTAAGATGAGGATAATAACCGGAAGCCTGTAATTGTACACCAATAATTTTTTTTATTTCGGATGGTTGCTTGTCAAGATCAAAGCCATCAACAGTAACTTTGCCTGAAGTTTTTTTCTTGAGAGTTTCAATAATTTCAAGTGTTGTAGATTTGCCAGCTCCGTTGGGTCCAAGCAGACCAAAAATCTCTCCTTCATACACCTCAAAACTAATGCCTTTAACAGCCTGAAACGACTTGTAGTTTTTAACTAAATTCTCAACAGTTATTATTGGTTTTTGCATGCGTGCAATTTAGCTAAAATAAAAATAGCCTGATAGCATCAGACTATTTTTTTACAAAACAGACAGAAAGACCAAGGTATGAAATATTTTACTGAACTAAAAATACGATAGATTGTTTTCTGTAAGAATTTACTTTGATGTTGTTTTGTATACCCGGATTCCAGTTGCCGCTTTTTTTAATTACTCTTACTGCTTCCTCCGCAGTGCCAAAACCCGGATTATTCAATGCTTTCACCTCACTCACTTTACCATCTTTAGCTACTACAAAGCTCACCGTAACTTTATATGTTCCGGCAGGTGCGCCATTTTCTACAGGCAATTCTGCGTTTAGATTTCTTCTTAAATAATTCTCCCAGTCTCCGGGATACTCAGCCTTAACCTGAATGGTTGCAAAGATTTCTTCTTCTATTTTTTTGTTGGTTACACTTGCTGCTATATTTACAAATTCCTTTCCTCCCTCGCCGGTTACGTATACAGGAGGCGCAACAGCATTTGTTTTCAGTCCTTCCTGGTCTTTTATTCCGATACGTAAATTGGTTAATTCGCTTTGCTCTTTTATTACCTCTTTTACAAGATTATCTTTTGCCACTTTCGGTGTGATAAATTTTGTAATTGCTAATTTAACGGGTTCTTTATTTATTTTTTCAACAAGCGGCGGTATCACAGGCGGAGCTGTTTTTTTAGCAGAAGAAGTTGGTTGTATTGTCAGATCAATGATTGTATTTCTATTGATTGCCTGCTTATCTTTCTTGATATTATTGGTAATAAATATAGAAGCGGAAATAAGTAATAGCATAGAGAACAGAGAAATATACAAACGTTTTGCATACGTACGGCGGAGATTGTATGCTCCGTAAGCTTTATTTTTGTTCTGGAATAAAATGTCCAGTACATCATATTCCTGAGTAATTATTTTTTCCATAATAAGCGGTTTTAACAGTGAAGTAAAATATTGTATTTAGTCAGAATTTTTTGAAAATATCAATATGTTCTTTTTGAGGATTGTTGATGAGTGCATATCTGTCAATAATATTAATACGAAGCTCATCCAGCATGTTCACAACATTTCCATAAGTGCTTTCTTCTCCCGGAACAATAATAACCATCAGCTTTTCAGCCAGTGTTTGTTTCTTTTTTCAGATAGAACATGTCGTATTTCTTTATAGTTACTTGAGATTACGTTAGAAAAATCATCTGCAACTATACCTGAATAATAATGTATTTGATTGTTGCCGTTGAGCAAAATAGTTAATGCTCCGGATTCAGGTGTTTTCATGGATGTTCCTTTATCATCAGGAATAGTCAGATGCATCGCTTTTGAAGTACTCATGGTAGTAGTAAATACAAAAAAAGTAATCAGCAAAAATCCTAAATCAACCATGGGTGTAAGATCTACTCTCAATGCATTTCTCTTGCTTTGCAGAGAGGCATTACTTTTCCTGTTCCCTTTTGCAGGAATAATTATTTCAGCCATAAAAAATGATTTTTGTGTTTTAAATGTTTTGTTTATCTCTTCAAAATATGGCAAGCAATTTCATATCACTTCAACATTGATTTCCGGCATTTGATCGAATAACGGCCTGTAAAACTGCTTTCATATATTAGATGCAATCCTGATATTTTTTCCATAAATAAAACAGAATTATTTTTATAACAGAATAATATTCTAACAGTCAAAGCCTTTCAAGCGCTTATCTGTTATACATCACATTATTTACATACATTCGATAGGGCGTTTATATTTTTTTTCCTATTTTTATCACCAACAATAAATTAGCTGGCATGAACAAAATATTTTCTTTCTTTTTTCTACTGTTTATTTGCGTACAGGTTTCCGCTCAAAACATACACACCATATTAGACAGAGCTGTAAATACACTACTCAATGATCCGCAAATGAAAAGTGCTTCTTTCGGCTTGTATGTTGCTGATGCATCAACAGGTAAACTTGTTTATCAAAAAAACGGATATACAATTTTATCTCCTGCCAGTACGCAAAAAACATTTACGGCAATTGCAGCACTGGATATTTTAGGTAAAGATTATGTTTATAAAACACCTATTCTACATTCCGGTACAATTGAAGACGGTGTATTAAAAGGTGATCTTATTTTTAAGGCTTCGGGAGATCCGTCACTTGCAAGCTGGCGATATGACGGCTATAAATATGCTGATGTAAAAAAGAAATTTTTACAGATAATTGAGAATGCAGGAATCCGTGCAATTGACGGAAATATTGTAGTAGATAATTCTGATTATGATTTGCAGCCTTTGCCCGGTGGATGGCCATGGGATGATATTGGTAATTATTACGGTGCAGGTGATTGGGGATTTAACTGGAATGAAAATCAGTTTGACCTGAAAATAAAACCCGGAAAAAAAGAAGGTGACACTGCTACAATCATAGGGAGTGAACCTCAAATTTACGATGTGCATATTGTAAATAAACTTATTACAACGAAACAAGATGATACGCAGTTGTTTTTTTATCCTTATTCTAAAATAGCTTTTGCTGAAGGTACTGTTCCTGTTGGTAAATCAGTTGTTACTGCATCAGGTACTATTCCGGATCCTCCCAAACATTTTTTATATGAAGTAAAAAACTGGCTGAAAGAAAAAAATGTTTATACAACGGGAGAATATCTTACCGCTATGGACTATGAACTTCATGATAAAGTTATACCCTCACAAACCAATGAAATCGGAGCTTTCCTTTCTCCTGCTATGGAAAGAATTGAATATTGGTTTATGAGAAGGAGTGTAAATCTTTACGGTGAAGCCATCACTAAAACTATAGCACTGGAAAAGAACGGTTATGGCTCAGGTAGTGAGGGTGTAGAACTTGTAAGGAAATTCTGGGAAAGTAAAGGCATAAATTTAAAAGAACTGAGAATGATTGATGGCAGTGGTTTGTCTCCTCAAAATGCTGTATCTCCCAATGCGGAAGTTCAGGCATTGTTGTATGCACAAAAACAACCTTACTATAAAGAATTTTATGAATCAATGCCTTTGTATAACGATATGAAAATGAAAAGCGGTACAATAGCCAGATGCAAAGGGTTTGCAGGTTATCAAACTTCTGCTTCCGGTAAAAAATATGTATTTTCTATTTTAATAAACAATTATGACGGCAGCTCATACTCTATCGTTCCTAAGATGTATAAGCTTCTTGATAATCTGAAAAAGTATTAGTGTATAATGAAGAATCTGGTAGTACTTACAGGCGCAGGCATAAGTGCGGATAGTGGTATTGCTACTTTCAGAGATAATAACGGATTGTGGTGCAATCACCGTGTTGAAGATGTAGCTACGCCCGAAGCATGGTATAAAAATAAACAGCTTGTATTGGATTTTTATAACGAAAGGCGCAGAGGCTTGAAGACTGCTGAGCCTAATGCTGCGCATAAAATACTTGCTGAGCTTGAAAAATATTTTAATGTAACTATCATCACGCAAAATGTTGATGACCTGCACGAACGTGCCGGTTCTTCCAATATAATTCATCTGCATGGAGAATTAAAAAAATCACGAAGTGAAAAAAACAATCAGCTTGTGTATGATTGCGAAGAAGATATTCAATTGGGAGATTTAGCTGAAGACGGTGTACAGCTAAGACCGCATATTGTATGGTTTGGTGAAGAAGTGCCTATGATTGAACGTGCAGTGGAAGTTGCTGAAACGGCAGATATATTTCTTATTGTCGGTACTTCTCTGCAAGTATACCCTGCTGCAGGATTGATGCATTACGTTCCTTACTATTGTTCCGTTTATCTTATAGATCCGGCTGAGCCGCAAATAAAATTCCCCCGCGAAAACTTTATTCAAAAAAGAGCTTCGGAGGGAATGCATATTTTCAAAGATTTAATTCTCTCAAGGGAGAATTAAATTTTTTCCAGTGCCTGATAAATATCGTCTAAAATATCATCGGCATATTCCAGTCCAACTGACAGTCTTATCAACCCTGGAGTAATACCTACAGATTGTCTTTCTTCTTCTGTAAGCTTTGCATGTGTTGTAGTTGTAGGATGAGAGACGATTGTTCTGCTATCACCCAAATTGGAAGTAATGGTTAGCCATTCCAGATTATCCATAAAAGTTTGTGCATCTTTTAAACCTCCGCTCACTTCAAAACAAACAATACCGCCACCTGCAGACATTTGCTTTTTAGCCGTTGCATAATCCGGATGAGAAGGAAGGAAAGGATATTTTACCAGATTAATTTTAGGATGCTTTTCCAGTTCTTCTGCAATCTTTAAAGCATTGGCGCAATGCTGATTTATGCGCACGTGGAGCGTTTCCAGACTTTTGCTTATCATCCACGCATTAAAAGCCGAAAGCGTTGGGCCCGTACTTCTACAGAATAAATATATTTCGTGTATTAATTCTTTCTTACCGGCAACTGTACCAGCCAGCACTCTCCCCTGCCCGTCCATCCACTTGGTAGCGGAGTGTATTACAATATCTATCCCCAGGTCTATCGGTTTTTGTACTACGGGTGTTGCAAAACAATTATCTACTACTGAAATAATATTATGTTGTTTAGCCAAAGAAGCAATTTTTTCCAGATCGATAATCTCTAACTGCGGATTGGTGGGCGTTTCAAAGTAAATCATTTTTGTATTCGGTCTGATTTCCTTTTCCCACGAGTCGGTATCCGATGCTTTTACATAAGTGTATTCAATACCGAACTTCGGCAAATATTTAGTCACTATTGCATTGGTTCCTCCGAAAACAGAACTACAGCAAAGCAGATGATCGCCCTGTTGCAGTAAAGACATAAAAGTACCAAATATAGCAGCCATGCCACTTGCAACAGCAAAGCCATGTTCTGCATTTTCCAATAAAGCTATCTTACCGGACAATTCTTCTACGTTTGGATTGGTATATCGGCTGTACGTGTTTGCAGGATATTCTTCTGCAAAAGCAGCACGTATATCTTCTGCCGTATCAAATGAAAAACTACTGGTTAAAAACAATGGCGAAGTATGCTCTCCCTGATATGTCTTATCCATCTTAGCACGAATAGCTAAGGTAGACGGATGCAATTTCTTTTTATTCAAAATTTTATTTTTTTATTTCTCGTCGTTAATTACAATGTTTGTTACAATCTCTGCTCCTGCTCGTCTTAATGTTTCTGCAACCGAACAATATTTTTTCATTGAAAGATCAACAGCTCTCTCA
>JAEWWO010000121.1 GCA_023396345.1 Bacteroidota bacterium | reverse complement strand
CATTCTCATTCTGATTTTCTTCTTCTTTTCTTGGGAAAATAACTACAGGATTATGGTTTGAAGCTTCTCTTCCTTCATCTTGCAAATCAAGAATAACTACATCTTTTTTTCTTGCTTCAAGATTTATTTTATCATTTTCCTCAAACGGATCTTTATTCTCAAAGCCTGTAGCTATCAATGTTACAGACAATCCTTTTCCTAAATTATCATCAACGCCCATACCTACAATCACATCTGTATCTTCACCGGCATTCATTCTTACATAATCATTAATCAGCTCAAATTCGTCCATACCACATTCATACTCCCCGGAACCTGTAATCACATTCAGCAGAATCCATTTTGCACCGCGTATATCATTATCATTCAGCAAAGGAGAATTTAAAGCAAGCTCAATCGCTTTCTGGGCGCGGGTTTCACCTTCTGCCTGTGCACTTCCCAGTATTGCTACACCACCGTTTCTCATTACTGTAGAAACATCGGCAAAGTCTACAATGATGTGTCCTTTACTGTTGATAATATCTGTAATACATTTAGCAGCTGTTGCTAAAATATCGTCAGCTTTACCAAACGCTTCTCTGATTTTAAGATTTGTATAAAGCATCTTCAACTTATCGTTTGAAACAACAAGCAAAGTGTCTACAAATGGCTCCAGCTCTCTGATTCCGGCTTCTGCCTGCGCTCTTCTCTTTGGTCCTTCAAAGCTGAAAGGAGTGGTAACAATACCTACAGTAAGTATACCCATTTCCTGACAAATCTTTGCAATAATAGGAGCGCCACCGGTTCCGGTTCCGCCGCCCATTCCCGCACAGATAAAAGCCATCTTGGTATTTACTTCTAAAATTCTTCTGATTTCATCAAGAGATTCTTCCGTTGCTTTTTTTCCTACATTAGGATTAGCGCCGGCTCCAAGCCCTTGCGTAAGATGCGGGCCAAGCTGTATTTTATTAGTTATTTCACTTAGTTCAAGTGCTTTTGCATCAGTATTACAAACAATAAAATCTACGCCTTCTACATTTTGAGAATACATATAATTTACAGCATTGCTACCTCCGCCACCTACACCAATCACCTTAATGATGGATGACTGGTTTTTAGGAATATCAAAGTCTATCATTTTATAAAGTTTATTTAGTTGTTAGTAATTAATCAGTGTTGTAAATAAAGTTGAAAATTAATTTTTTTTCATTAAAAAATTTTATTCAAACCTTATCTTATCTATATTTTAACGTAAATCAGTATCGTTTTCCTCTTTAAAAAGTTCATTCAGTCCGGTTTTGATTTTATCGGAAAATATACCCCAGAATTTTTGAATTCTGTTGTCCTGAACTTTTTTGCTCACACCTGCACTTACAGTTTGAACCACTACTTCTTCTTCTGATTTTTTATCCAAAAAGTCTTCAGGTATTTCTACTTCTGTTTCTTGTTCTACAATCTCAATAAAGTTCTCGCTATTGAGCTCAAAATCATTACAGCCTTTAAGCACAAGACCCAGACAGGTTGAATACATTGGACTTTTCAATTGCTCAATATGATTGGGTGAAAGATGCTCATTAGGTAAACCCAGACGCGCATTTAAGCCAGTTACATATTCTGTAAGCTGTATCAGATTTTTCAACTGCGATCCGCCACCGGTAAGAATAATACCACCATTCAGCATGCGATTGTCAAGACCTACCTGTTTTAAATGATAGGAAACAAAATCAAGTATTTCGCTCATTCTTGCCTGAATGATTCCTGCAAGATTTTTTACACTGATTTGTTTTGAAGGCATACCTTTTAATCCATTGATTGTAATGTATGCATTGGCTTTTGCCTCATCTGTGATAGCAGAACCAAATTGTTTTTTCAAAGCTTCTGCCTGATGTTTTAAAACACCTAAACCTAAACGAATATCATTGGTAATATTTTCTCCTCCAAAAGGTATAACAGCCGTGTGTTTTAATATTCCTTCGTAAAAAACTGCAAGATCAGAAGTACCTCCGCCAATATCCAAAATAGCAACACCCGCTTCCAGATCCAGATCACTCATTACAGCAGAGGAAGATGCCAGTGGTTGCAATACCAAATCTTTTGTTTTAAGATCGCTGCGCGATACGGCACGATTGATATTTCTGATAGCATTTTTATCTCCGGTAATGATATGGAAGTTGGCGCCAACCTTAACACCATTATGCCCTACAGGTTCTTTAATGTTCTGAAAATTATCAACATAAAAGTCCTGCGGAATAACATCAATAATCTCATCTCCTGCCGGTATGAATGTTTTGCGCTGATTTTCTACCAGTTGATCAATTTCGTAGCGCTGAATTTCTATTTCAGGATTTTGTCTAACCATATCTCCACGCGTTTGCAGGCTTTTGATATGATGCCCGGCAATACCTACATACACGTCGTGTATATCCAAATCGGGGTTGCTTTGAAAGCAGTTTTCAACAGCCACACGAATAGCTTTCACTGCCTGATCTATATTGAGCACCTGACCGTGTTGCACACCATTGCTGGGCGCAGAGCCAAAGCCAACAATCTCAAGCTTGCCGTGTTCATTTTTTCTTCCTGCAATTACTGCAATCTTTGTAGTACCAATATCAAGTCCTACAATAATCGGTGAATTGTGCAGGCGATTGACCTTCTGTTCACTGCGGAGATTTACATTTTGATCCATAATGATATTATTTTAGTTGTTATTGTTTGTTTGTCAGTTCCTATTTGTTGTTGCGGGCTGCGGCTTTATTGCTTCTGCCGGTGCCATTTTTTATTCCCTGTTTCAATATTATTTTTCTGTGTATTAGCAACAGGTTTTTTCTTAATCTTTACACTGTCTACAGCGATTGAATCAAGAAAAGTAGAATCGTACAAATTAACCGGAATGCCAAATACCGCATCATTTCTTTTTGTTGAGTCTCTTAATGTAGCCACAACCTGTCCGTTGTACTGCACATCTATTTTCTTATATTTATCTAAACCCTTCGTCACCATTACCTGTTTGTAAAAACTGTATAATTTATTAAACTTATCATTGAGTTCATTTGCTGTTCCTATATATACCAGATGATTTCCTACAACCGGTACTATTTCAAATTCGTTTTTATTAATTACGTTCAACTGAGATATCATGGATGACCAGAACGTATCTCTGTTGATAAACATACTTAGGTTTTTTATATCCGTAATCAGCAAACTATCATCCAGTCCGTTTTGCGGAAACGAAGTAAACACAGGCAGTCTGGTAGTTACCTTAGAATTCACGGGTAAATATTTTTCAGTACTGTCAATATAAAAAGTTTCTCCCTGCTGCGTAAATATTCTTGCAATAGGATCACTTTGATCTATACGAACCTGAAGAATATTATGATTATCAAAGAACACATCCGCTTTCTTAACCCATACATCTTTGTACAATACCTTTTCAATTTTTTGTAAATTGATGGAATCCTTTATGTATCCTACTCTTCCGCCGTTAGAAGCTACAATATTTTTTATCTGTTCCTCATTCACAAATACATATTCTTTCTTACCGACGATTTCTACTTTTATTCCTTTGCACAATTCTGATTTTTTTTCTTCCCCTGCATAGACAAAAAGAGCAATCGTTGCAAAAAACAACAACAACCAGCTTACAATTATGATTTTTCTTTTTGTCAATTCTTTATTTTCCTTTTAATAATTTCTCTGCATCTGTTATCATATCACCGATATCGCCCGCTCCTGCCATCACTACCAAAGAATAATTCCCTTCAGCAATTTTCTGTAACATTTCTTCCTTTGATAAAACACACTTATTTTCATTCTGCATCTGATCGGCAATCAGCTTACTGGTAACGCCTTCCATCGGCAACTCTCTTGCAGGATAAATTGGTAAGAGTATTGGTTCATCAGCTTTATCAAGGCTTTGAGCAAACTCTGTAGCATGATCCTTTGTTCTGCTGAAGAGATGCGGCTGAAAAATAAGCAACATCTTTTCATCGGGGTATAAACTTCTCACTCCACGAATCAAAGCATTCAACTCTTCAGGATGATGCGCATAATCGTCAATTAAAACTGTGTGCTGCCGGGCATTTCGTTTTAACACAAGTTCAAATCTTCTCTTTACACCTTTAAAATTTTTCAGTGCGTCAATTATTTTATCGTTCTCAATATCCAGATATTTAGCAACTGTAATTGCTGCCAGTACATTCTCGATATTGTGTAATCCACCAACAGGCAGATACACGTTTTCTATTACTTCATTTTTGAAATGGATATTAAAAACATATACGCCATTCTCTACTTTAATATCCGTAGCGTATACATCAGCCTCTTTATTTTCAAGATGATAAGTAATATGTTTATCTGCTTTAAAATCTTCTTCTCTTTTAAGTCCTTTTTTTGTAATTAAACAGCCATCAGGTTTTAGCTGCGATGCAAATTGTAAATATGCATCTTCTACATTCTCTGCTGTTTCATAAATATCCAGATGATCTGCATCCATTGCTGTTACTACCGCTACATCTGGAAAAAGTTTGTGAAACGATCTGTCGTACTCATCCGCCTCTATCACGCTCACATCTTTATCACTGCTCCAGAAGTTGCTGTTGTAGTTTGCTGCAATGCCTCCCAGAAAAGCATTTGCGCCATAACCGGTTTCTCTCAGCAAATAACCAATCATGGTTGTAACAGTTGTTTTACCATGCGAGCCCGCCACACAAATATTAAAAGAGCTTTCGGTAATCCACCCGAGAATATCGCTTCTCTTGGCAACTACATAATTATTATCTCTGTAAAAATTCAGTTCTTTATGCAAAGCAGGAATAGCAGGAGTATACACTACTAAATCTGCGTGTTTATCAATCTTCTCAATATTATCATCATAATGAATTTCTGCACCCTCGCTAACCAATAATTTTGTAAGCTCTGTTTCTTTTAAATCATAACCACTTACTTTAACTTGTTTTGCTAAGAGATAACGAACAATTGCACTCATACCGATACCTCCAATACCTATGAAATACACCGATTTCAGAGGGATATTGTTTAATGTGAATATGTGTTTTTGTTCTGTATGCATAATTATTCTGACCTGTATATATCTTTTAAAATTTCATTGGAAATTACTTCATCGGCATTTGTAACTGCCAGCTTGCTTATATTTTCTGCCATTAGCCGCTGTTTTTCTTCATCAAAAAGCAAATCAGTAACAGCAGGATATAACTTAGCCGTCACTTCACTGTCTTTCACCATTTCAGCAGCATTTTTATCAACCAGATTTTTTGCATTCATGGTTTGATGATCTTCTGCTGCATAAGGATAAGGAACAAATATTACCGGTTTTTTAACCACACAAAGTTCAGATACTGTCATTGCTCCGGCCCTTGCCAACACTACATCTGCAGCAGCATAAGCTCTGTCCATTTCTTTGATAAAAGTGGAAACATATACATTATTGGGTACATAATTTTTTATTCTCACATACTCTTCTGCATTGTTTTTTCCTGTCTGCCAGATTAATTGTATATCAAGCGTATTAATATCAGATACGTGTTTTGCTATAGCATCATTTATGCTTTTTGCACCTAAACTTCCGCCTATAACAAGTAAAGTTTTTTTGCCTTCCTGTAATCCGAAAAAGTTAAGCGCTTCGGGTTTTGTAATATAGCTTTCAACAATACTTTCTCTTACAGGATTGCCTGTTATCATTATTTTTTCAGCAGGAAAGAATTTCTCCATACCGTCTGATGCAACAAATATCTTTTCGGCTCCTTTGCCCAGCATAATATTGCTTTTACCTGCAAAGGAATTAGACTCATGAATATAGGTTGGTATACCCTGTTTTTGAGCATAACGCAAAACAGGAAAAGTAGAATAACCCCCAACGCCAATAACTGCATCGGGCGGAAATTGTTTGAATATATCTTTTACCTGAAAGTAGCTCTTTATGAGCTTTACAGGCAAGGAAAGATTCTTAAACATATTACTTCTGTTTAAGCCTGCCATATCAATGCCTCTGATATCGTAACCTGCCTCAGGAATTTTTTCCATTTCCATTTTACCCTTGGCACCAATAAAAAGTATTTCCAGTTGCGGCTTCAACTTCTTTAATGCATTGGCAATAGCGAGCGCAGGAAATATATGACCTCCTGTACCTCCGCCTGCAATAATTATTTTAGCTTTCTTTTCCATTACTTTCTTTTTTTAGTTATCAGATTGCTCAGCTTCAATTAATGGTCTGGCTTCCGCCACTGCATCACCTTCGTTCTCTACATTTTTCTTCACGTTTAATTCAACATATCTTGATATACTTAGTATAATTCCTATAGAAGCACAGGTGAATAAAAAAGAACTACCGCCCATGCTCACCAAAGGCAGCGTAACTCCTGTAACCGGTATCAATCCTACATTTACAGCCATATTAGACACCGCCTGAATAACGAGCGTAAAGCTTAATCCCAATGCCAGAAACGCTCCAAATGCACCAGGACACTTTCTGAAAATCCGGATACATCTATATAAAAAAACCAGATAAATGAATATGATAAAAGTTGCACCCAACAAACCATATTCTTCAATTATAATTGAATAAATAAAATCGTTGTAAGCCTGAGGAAGATAGTTTCTCTGTTCGCTGTTTCCCGGACCTAAACCAAATAATACATTTCCGTTGGCTATGGCAATTCTGCTTTGCTGCACCTGATAAGGTATATCATCTCCTTTGGCATACAGGTAATCCTGTACCCTGCTGACCCAGGTTGAAAATCTTTTAAAGACAGAGCTTTCAGAAGTAGTGCTTTCAATACGTGCATTGCTCTTATTTTCCATATGATCCAGTTCAGGATTATAGGTTCCTATTGCAACACCCAGAATGATGAGTATGGGAATAAGTGCCACGCCTATAATCATAAAAATATGACTGTATTTTACTCTGCCGATAAACAGCAGCAACATGGATGTAAGCCCCGTGAGTATTGCATTAGACAAATTAGCCGGCATAATAAGTGCACAGGTAAGGAGTATGGGAATAAACACAGGAAGGAAGCCTTTCTTAAAGTCTTTTACTTTATCGTCTTCCTGTTTGCGACTCAATTGTCTTGATAAATACATGTACAAAGCCAGCTTAGCAAAATCACTGGTTTGAAAGGTCATATTAATAACAGGAATCTTAATCCAGCGCACACCGGAATTAATTTCTGCACCAAAGAATAAAGTATAAATCAGCAACGGTATAGAAATTAAATAAAGTATGATTGCAATTTTGGAAAAGACAACATAGTTGAGTTTATGCAAAACATAAATTAACCCGAAGCCCAGCAAAATAAAAATGAATTGCTTAAAGAGATACACCTCTGTATTTCCATCATTCATTTTATAAGCAAGAGAGCCGGTTGCACTGTACACTATCAACATAGAAAATACTGCCAGCAGCGTTACACAACCCCAAATATAGTGGTCGCCTTTAATTCTGTTGAGCAGATTTTTAAATGTGTTATTTATGTTTATTGTTCCCGCCATTTTTATATTACAGTAAATTCACTTCTTCTTTAAATACATTGCCGCGTTCCATATAATTTTTAAATAAATCAAAGCTTGAACATCCCGGACTTAGCAGCACTACATCTCCTTCTTTAGAAAGCTTCTCAGCATTTGCCACAGCGTCTTTCATATTATTTGTATCAACAACCGGAACCATTGTATTGAATGCATTCAATATTTTTGAATTGTCTACACCAATGCACACAATAGCTTTTACTTTCTCTCTCACCAACTCTTCCAGAAAAGAGTAGTCATTTCCTTTATCAACGCCGCCCATGATAAGCACTGTTGGCTTTTTCATACTTTCAAGGGCAAACCATACGCTGTTGAGGTTTGTACCTTTACTGTCGTTGATATAATCTACTCCGTTTATGTTTTTCACAAACTCCATTCTGTGCTCAAGATTTTCAAAAGTCTTGATAGCCTCTCTTATTTTCTCTTTACGAATATTAAGGCTCGCACCCGCTAACCCCGCTGCCATAGTATTGTACTGATTATGTTTCCCTTTTAAAGCGAAATCGTATATATCCATACTTACACGCTCTTCCTGAATTTTCATCATCATTTGTCCGTTTTTGATAAAAGCTCCTTTGTTTACTTCCTGTTTCATTGTAAAAGGGATTGATTGTGATAAAAGTTTTATTTTATTAATTTTTTCTGTCATTAATTCATCATCAGCATTATAAATAAACACATCTTCTTCTGTCTGGTTTTCTACAATTCTGAATTTACTGTTGATGTAATTATCCATATTATATTCATATCTGTCCAGATGATCTTCTGTAATATTCAGCATTACAGCCACATCAGGTCTGAATGTTTTTATATCATCCAGCTGAAAAGAACTTATCTCTGCTATGTACAGTGGCTTTGGGTTTAACGCTACCTCTGCGGCAAATGAATTACCTATATTTCCTACCAGTGCACACTCCAATTCCGCAACTCTGCATATATGATAAATAAGAGAAGTCGTTGTAGTTTTACCGTTTGTTCCTGTAATGGCTACAATCTTGCTATCTCCCGAAAACCTGTATGCCCATTCGATTTCGCTGACTACTTCAATTTCTTTCTCTCTTATTTTTTTCATTATTGCAACTTTCTCTGCAATGCCCGGACTTTTTACTACGATATCAGCATTTAATATTTTATCTTCCGTATGCTTTCCTTCTTCATAAGAAATCTGCAACTCTTCCAGTTTCTGTTTTCCGTTCTCTTCTATTTTTCCATAGTCCGAAACAAACACATCATATCCCTGCTTCTGCGCAAGTATAGCCGCTCCGATACCGCTTTCCGCAGCTCCGAGTATGCATACTTTGATATGTTTATTTTCGTTGTTCATTATCTCATCTTAAGTGTTGCAATGCTGAAAACCACCAATACTATACTTACCAGCCAAAACCTTACAGCAATTGTATTTTCATGATATCCTTTCTTTTGATAATGGTGATGCAAAGGACTCATTAGAAAAATTCTTCTTCCCTCGCCGTATTTTTTCTTCGTATATTTAAAATAAGTTACCTGTAAGATTACGCTCAAATTCTCTAGAAGAAATATGCCGCAGAATATGGGTATCAGTAATTCTTTACGTGCAATAATTGCCAGCGAAGCTATGATACCGCCCAGAGCAAGACTTCCTGTATCGCCCATAAACACTTGTGCCGGATAAGCATTGTACCAAAGAAATCCTGCACAGCCCCCTATCAAAGCTGCTGTAAATATGGTGAGATCTCCTATATTGGGTATGTACATTATATTCAGATAATCAGACAATATGTAGTTGCCGCTTACATAAATAAAGATGAACATTCCAATGCCTACTATTGCACTTACTCCGCCTGCAAGACCATCAATACCATCAGTAAGATTTGCACCGTTAGATACGGCAACGATAATAAACGTAACTATCAGAATGTATAATATCCATGTATATTTC
>JAEWWO010000098.1 GCA_023396345.1 Bacteroidota bacterium | reverse complement strand
ATACAACACACCATTGATAAAGCCACAGGGAGAGAAGTAGATTTACCCTTTTTTGTAGAAATATTTTTTTCAGATGAACAGTTAAACGATGTCACAAAATTTATTGTGGCTATTACTGTTTTTCAATTATTGTTTTTATTGCTTGAATCTTTGCTGCGGTTTATTTTTTCCTTTATCACTACATGGATGGGACAAACAGTGGTGCGCGATATGCGTAAGGAAATTTTTGGAAAGATAATGAATCTCAATATGCGTCAGTTCGATCGCACGCCCATCGGTACACTTACCACTCGTACCGTAAATGATATTGAAAGTGTAAATAATATTTTTTCTGACGGATTTATTCCCATCATTGCAGACTTACTGTCTATTATTGTTACACTCGCAACTATGTTCTATATCGACTGGAGACTTACGTTGATAAGCCTTTTGCCGTTCCCTTTATTAATATTGGCTACTTATTATTTTAAGGAAAGTGTAAATAAAAGTTTTATCATGGTGCGCAATGCCGTTTCTGCGCTCAATGCTTTTGTGCAGGAACATATTGCAGGAATGTTTGTAGTACAGGCTTTTGGTTCGGAAGAAAAAGAAGCACGCAAATTCAAAGATATCAACAAGGTGCACCGCGATGCTAATATTCGTTCTAATCTGGCATATTCTATTTTCTTTCCGGTAGTGGAAATTATTCTGGCAGTAAGTATTGGTCTGGTCATCTGGTTTGTTGCGGGCAACAGGCTGGAAGCTGGTTTGCTGGTATCGTTTATTATGTATGTGAATCAGATATTTCGTCCTTTACGTGTAATTGCCGACAAGTTTAATACTATTCAAATGGGAATGATTGCCGGAGAAAGAGTGTTTAAAGTATTGGATAATGAAGATTCACTCCCGCCTGCAAAAGAAGGTGCGTATGCTCCGCAAAAAATTGTAGGTAAAGTAGATTTTAATAATGTAAGTTTTGCTTATGTAGATGATTTGTATGTATTGAAAAATGTTGACTTTCATATAGCTCCGGGCGAAGTGGTAGCATTGGTGGGACATACAGGCAGCGGAAAAACTTCTATTATCAGTTTACTCAACAGACTCTATGAAATTTCTGAAGGAGAAACCTGCATTGATGATGTAAACATAAAGGATTACGATGTAAAAGTATTGAGAAAAAATATCGGCGTTGTATTACAGGATGTATTTTTATTTTCCGGTTCTATCAAGGAAAATATTACACTGCGCAATCCAAAAATATCTTTAGAGCAGGTAGAGAGCGTGGCTAAGATGATTGGTGTACATGATTTTATTATGCAGTTGCCCGGCGGCTACGATTTTAATGTGCGCGAAAGAGGCAATACTCTTAGCATGGGGCAGCGTCAGCTTATATCTTTTATTCGTGCTTTGTTATACAATCCTTCTATTTTAATTTTAGATGAAGCTACTTCGTCTGTTGACAGCGAAAGTGAAATGCTTGTGCAACAGGCTATTGACAAATTAATCACGGACAGAACATCTATTGTGATTGCTCACCGTTTGTCTACCATCCGCAAAGCAGATAAAATTATTGTATTGGATAAAGGAGAAATAAAAGAAATGGGCAGCCACGAAGAATTACTCGCGCTCAAAGGCAGATACCACAAGCTTTATACCATGCAACTGGAAAACAGTAAAAAGCTGAGCGCTAATAAATAGTCGGATATAGTCCATATTCAGATTTTATTTTCAACTGTAGAAAACATCCTCCAAATTCCCTTATATTTGTTTCATGTCCGAAACGCTGCTTGATATAAAAAATCTTTCTGTTTCCTTTAAAGAAAACAAGGTGTTGAACAATGTTAATCTTCAGATACCTAAAGGAAAAGTAGTGGCAATAGTAGGAGAGTCCGGTTCAGGGAAGTCTCTGACATCCTTATCAGTGCTGGGTTTGCTGCCGGGCAATGCTGTTGTAAACGGTGATATAGACTTTATTAAATCTGATGAAAAAATCAGTATTCTTGATTTAAGTCAAAACGAATTGCAGAACATCCGGGGCGATATTATTTCCATGATTTTTCAGGAGCCGATGACCAGTTTAAATCCGGTAATAAAATGTGGTAAACAGGTTGCGGAAGTTTTGAAACTGCACAGAAATATGTCGGATGAGGAAGCAAAAAAACACGCTATAGATTTGTTTACACAGGTACATTTGCCTCAGCCTGAAAAGTTATACAACCGTTATCCGCACGAAATCAGTGGCGGACAAAAACAGCGTGTGATGATTGCAATGGCTATGAGTTGCCATCCCGATTTATTGATTTGCGATGAGCCTACTACGGCACTGGATGTAAATGTTCAGAAAGAAATTTTGGGTCTGATAAAAGAATTGCAGCAGGAAAATCACATGAGCGTTATTTTTATTTCGCACGATTTAAATCTTGTTGCTGAAATTGCAGATTATATTACGGTGTTGTATAAGGGTAAAATCGTTGAACAGGATACGGCAGAAAATATATTCACACAGCCCAAACATGCATATACAAAGGCTTTGCTGGCTTGCGATCCTAAGTTGTATAATAAAAATCAACGATTGCCGGTTGTTTCTGATTTTCTTGAAAATGAAAGTATAAAAATAGAGGAAGAGCCTCCTTTTAAAGTATATGACGAAGTGATATTGTCAGTGCAGAATGTAAGCGTTAGCTACCCTGTAAAGAAAAATGTTTTTGGCAAAATAACGCAATACAATCGTGCAGTTAAAAATGTTTCTTTTGATGTTTTGAAAGGCGAAACAGTAGGATTGGTGGGCGGTTCAGGCTGTGGTAAAACCACATTAGGCAGAGCCATTGTTGGTTTGGTAAAACCTGATAGCGGAAGTATTATTTATAAAGGACAAGATTTGGTCCAGAAGAATTCACGCGATATAAAATCACTGGCAAAAGATATACAGTTTATTTTTCAGGATCCTTACTCTTCACTGAATCCCCGTATAAAAATAGGAGATGCAATAGCTGAACCTTTGTTGCTGCATAAATTATACGATAAACATTCTGTAAAAACAGTAGTAAAAGACTGGCTGGAGAAAGTAGGTTTGCCCGGTAGTTTTTATAATCGTTATTCGCATGAATTCAGCGGTGGACAACGGCAGCGTATAGTTATAGCAAGGGCTTTGGCATTGAATCCATCTTTTGTTATTTGCGATGAAAGTGTATCGGCATTAGACGTAAGCGTGCAGGCGCAGGTATTGAATTTGCTCAACGATTTAAAAAGAGAAATCGGATTTTCATCCATATTTATTTCGCACGATTTGTC
>JAEWWO010000115.1 GCA_023396345.1 Bacteroidota bacterium | reverse complement strand
TTACCGTAAATCCAGTAAACTCAACCCTTAGAGAATTGTGGCAATCTGCTTTTGAAGGAGTTAATCGCGCCAACTATATGATTCAATATCGGGAAACAAATATGGCAGGAGAAAAAGTTGATTTTGCAGGAAAAGATGCGCTATACGGCGAAGTGCTTTTCCTTAGAGCTTTTTACTATTTTTCTTTGGTGAAGCTGTTTGGAGATGTTCCCCTTTTCGTTGACAAGCGCCTCAGCCTTGCAGATTCCAGACAATTGAAAAGAACTGCAAAGACTGAAGTATATGCACAAATAGAAAAAGATCTTACAGATGCGGTTGCAGTACTGCCAAATGTACAGGTACAAAAAGGAAGAATAACCAAATATGCAGCACAGGCATTGCTTGGAAAAGTATATTTATATCAAAATAAGCACAGCGAAGCTGCTCCTGTATTGGAAAGCATTATCAATGCCAATGCCTTCTCTTTGGTAGATGATTATGCCTCTATTTATTTGGTTAGTGGAGAAAACGGACCGGAGTCTGTTTTTGAAATACAATATTCCAACAGCTCTCCTTATTGGAACTGGGGAGGCACTACAAGAGGACAGGGCAACTATGCCGTGCAGCAGGCTGGTGTAAGAGGAATCACCGGTAGCGCAGAAATGCCTTATGCGCCCGGTTGGAGCACAAACCTGCCCACAAGGGCTCTGGCAAATGCCTACACAGCCGGAGATCAAAGAAAAGATGCAACCCTCCTGGATATTGAGGCATACAAAAATGCGCATCCTTCTTACGGGATAACCTATCAGGTAGCACCTTATAAAAACACCGGTCTTTATCACAATAAATTACAACCCAGAAAAGGACAAACTTCGGGTCAGATTGAACTGAATTATTTAAATAACTACCGTACCATTCGCTATTCGGATGTTTTATTAATGGCTGCCGAAGCTTTTAATAAAACAAATAATGATACCAAAGCTCAGCAATATCTAAATATGGTACGCAGAAGGGCTTTTAAAGATAACGCTCATGACATAACCGCCACTGGTGCCACCTTATTTGATGCTATTATTAACGAGCGCAGACTTGAGTTTGCCAGTGAGGGAGAAAGATTTTTTGATCTGGTAAGAACAGGAAAAGCCGCAACTGTTTTAGGTCCTCTTGGCTTTGTTTCGGGTAAACATGAAGTTTTTCCTATTCCGCAGGAAGAAATTGAGGTATCGAACTTAACACAGAATCCAAATTATTAGAACAGTCATACACAATAGGACTAAAATAAATAAACAAGATACAGATGAAAAAAATATTAATAATATTACAGCTTATTCTGCTGGCAACAATAGGCTGTACAAAATTTGAAAATGGCGACCTGAGTTTTCTGGAGTCAGGGTCTGCGCCCTCCGATATTTCTGCCATGTATGATATTACACAAGATAACTCCGGTATGGTAACTCTTTTTCCCAGTGGAAAAGGAGCTGTAAGCTACGACATCTATTTTGGTGATAATACTACAACTCCTGCACAAGTTGCTCCCGGAGGAAAAGTACAGCACAAATATGCCGAAGGAAACTATAGTGTAAAAATAGTTGCCTATGATCTTACGGGTAAAGCTACGGAACATATTCAGCCGTTAACCGTAACATTTAAAAAACCGGAAAACCTTGTAGTAAATATTGCTAAAGATGCCGCAAGCAATATGAAAATTAACGTAAGTGCATCCGCATTGTATGAAAAAGTTTTCCGCGTTTATTTCGGAGAGGTTGAAAATGAAACCCCCATTACTTTTCTTGAAGGGCAAACAGTAAATCATGAATATACCAAAACCGGAACTTATACTGTAAAAGTTGTAGCACTAAGCGGTGGCGCTGCTACCACAGAATATACATCTACAGTAACAATAGTAGATCCGCTGGTTCTTCCAATAACTTTTGAATCTTCAACAATTACCTATGGCTTTAGCAACTTCGATGGAGGAAACGCTTCTGTTGTAGATAATCCTTTGAAAGCAGGAATCAACTCAAGCGCTAAAACCGGCAGAATGATTAAAAATGCCGGACAACCATGGGGAGGCAGCTGGATTGGATTAGGTAAATCAATTGACTTTTCTACATTAAAATATTTCAGAATGAAAGTTCTTTCTCCAAGAGCAGGTGCTAAGGTTTTATTTAAAGTAGAAAATGCTTCCGATCCTTCTAAAAACTTTGAAGCTAATGCAGTAACCACTAAAGCTAATGAATGGGAAGAACTCGGCTTCGATTTCACAGGAATCAATACAGCCAACACCTACGAGCACATTGTTTTGATTTTTGAACTTGGCACACAAGGAGACGGAACTGCGAACTTTACTTTCCACTTTGATGACATTCGCCAGTCAAGCACATTAAATGATGCAGCTCCCGTTGTTAAGCTGCCGCTTACTTTCGAGTCTACTACGCTTTCTTATGATTTATTCGGTTTTGACGGAGGAAATCTTACAGTAGTAGATAATGCAAACAAAGCGGGAATTAATACCTCTGCTAAAGTATTAAGAATGATTAAAAATGCCGGACAACCATGGGGAGGAGGAATTATTACTTTGCCTGACCCAATTAACTTTTCAGCAGGAAAAACTTTTAAAATGAAAGTTTTCTCGCCAAGAGTGGGCGCAAAAGTTTTATTAAAAACAGAAAACCTTTCCAACGGCGGTATTTTCTATGAAAAAGAAGCAGTAACCACCAAAGCCAACGAATGGGAGGAACTCACGTTTGACTATTCCGGAGTGAATACAGCAAATAGTTATCAAAAAATAGTACTCATATTTGATAACGGAACTCAGGGTGATGGTTCTGCCAACTATACCTTCTATTTGGATGATATTTCTCTTAATTAAAATAAAAATTTGAAATAATGAATACATATAAATTTTTCCTTCTTTTTTTCTTTTTATTTTTTAGCCTTGTCGGCTGTGAAAAGAAAGACTATAACTTTGGACCGCTTACTCCTCCTGATTTACCGCAGCTTTCTGTTTTGTTAGCCGGACAATCTACTGCCAGCCCTAACGGCGACGGTAGCGGAATTGTAACAGTTACTGCCACTTCTCCTAATGCCATTAATTATAAAATAGATTTTGGAGATGGCTCAGACCCTGTTATAAGTACAGTAAACAGTCAGACTCATTCTTATGGACATATCGGAGTTAAAGATTACATTATCACTGTTACAGCGAGTGGGAAAGGAGGTTTATCAAGTACTACATCACAAAAAATAACTCTCAGAAGAGATTTTGTAGCAAATCCCGAATTAGTACGAATGCTTACAAACAATTCATCAAAAACATGGGTTGTAGATTCTTTAGCTCCGGCTCATTTTGGAGTAGGTCCCACTTCCTCTTTATCTTCTGATTGGTGGTCTGCTCCTCCTTTAGATAAATCGGGCTTAGGAGTGTATGATGATGAATATACCTTTAACAATGAAGGAAATTCTTTTACACACACAACCAATAATTCTCTTCACGGCAAGAAGGAATATCTTATAGATTTTGATCCCAGCCTTACAGGATCCGGAGATTATACGCTTATTGGTAGTACGGCAGCAACCTATAACAGCGTATTTAGCTACGACGGAACGGCTGATACAGAATTTATTGTATTTTCAGGAAAAGGACATCTTGGTCTCTACGTAGGCTCTCACAGATATCAGGTTTTAAGCAGAACGGATACCCATATGACCTTAAGAACAGTAGGAAAAGATGGTAATGCCTGGTATGTAAAAATTAAAGCTAAATAATCAAAAAATTTCAAGTCATGATAAAATTTCTTTCAATAGTTTTTATTTCTCTGCTGGCAAGTTGTAATAATAAAAGTGTTCCTAAAAAAGACCCGGTGCCAAGTGGTTTAAACCTTACTGCTGTTGTTAACCCTGCTAATAACGGAAGTGTAGAGTTTACAGCCACGGCAGTTAATGCTACCTCATATGAGTTTGATTTTGGCAATGGACTCCACGAAAATTCAACTTCGGGAAAAGTAACTCATGTATAACCAACTTCAGGAAATTATACCGTTTCCGTAAAAGCTAAGAACTCTTCGGGTGTTTCTACCTCAAAGTCTGTTACAATAGCGGTAACAAAAGCCCTATCCCTTGTCTGGTCCGATGAGTTTGATGTGCCAGGTACTCCCAATCCCGAAAAGTGGGCATATGATATAGGAACAGGCGATTGGGGCTGGGGAAATAATGAAGTTCAATATTATACAAACAGACTGGCCAATGCATATGTATCTGACGGTACCCTCAAGATTGTGGCAAAAAAAGAAGATTACAGCGGTAGCAAATACACGTCGGCCAGATTAAAAACTCAGGGTAAGTACGACTTTACTTATGGTAAAATAGAAGTAAGAGCGAAACTGCCATCCGGCGTAAAAGGCATTTGGCCCGCAGCCTGGATGTTGGGCAGTAACATAACTTCTGTAGGCTGGCCCGAGTGTGGCGAAATTGATATTATGGAATATCTTACCCGCGACCCGGAATATGTATACGGCACATTTCATTATCCGGCACGCCATGGAGGAAATGCAGACGGAAATAAAATAAAAATAAATAATCCATCGGCACAGTTTAATGTATTTAGTGCCGAATGGTCTGCTGAGGCAATAAAAATTTACGTTGACGGAAACCTGATACATTCACTAAAGAATGACGGCAATCTTCCTTTCAATAAAAATTTCTTTATTATATTAAATCTGGCACTGGGTGGCAACTTCGGCGGAGAACTTGATTCTGCATTTAACAGTGCAGTATTAGAAGTGGATTATGTGAGGGTGTACAGATAGTTTTTTTATAGCCTAAATAAAAGCTGCTGTCATAAAAATCTGACAGCAGCTTTATTGTTTTATTGCCACTTATTCTTTTACAAAAATTCTTACATAGTCAATCTCTGTAATGGCAGTATTTACGCCTTCTTCAGGATAACCTACCCATGCACCGGTTGCACCGATTTGCCCGGTTAGCACAAAATCCCAAACACTGTTCTCACGTTTTTCCGCGATAGCATCAAGAATGAATCTGTTACGATTGGGAAAGTCGCTCGTTTTAAGAGAATAAAGAACAACATCATCAATGTAGTAAGTTATAATGGCCTCATTTTCCGCATTAGGATCTTTATCTACCTGCACGGCATAAGTGTGAAAAGTACCCGCAACATCTGCAACATCTTTAGATTTGTTACCCACGTTCGACTGTGTTGTGTTTGTATTGGCATTCCACAGGTGAATCGCTTGGTTCACCTTATTCAGCCCGTTTGTGACTACAAAACATTCATTCAGATCCAGTTCCGCTATGCTTGCTCCATTATAATAACGGCTCCACAGTGCGTGCCACACACCCAAAACATTCGCAACTTTTGCCCGCACCTCGATTCGGCAATAAAGCGGAAAGAAAACATTACGCTCACGCGTGGATATTGCGCCGGACCACCAAGAGGGCTGACCGTATAAACTATCTTTATCGGTTCTTTTTACAGAAGTGATCCTTACAACCTGTTCGCCGGTAGGCAATGTAGCCATTTGCACCTGCTCGGGGCGATAAGTTTGGATCATGCCCTGCTGGCGACCATAGGTTGCTGTTCCGCTTCCTGCTGTACCATACTTGAGCCATGTGTTCTCGTTCAATAGTTTTGTATTGAATTCATCGCCGCCAATATATTTAAACCCGTCTGGGGCAGGAATTTCCTGGTAGGGTTCATCAGGCACAGAGGGTTTGTTTTTAGTACAATTGCTTTGAATTGACAATAAAGGGATTAACCCCAAAAAAACAATGGTTTTTATCATTATTTATTATTTTATTTCCGGATATTTTAAAAAATCATTCAAAGGTCAATAACATTTACTTAATAGATACAGTAGTGTTGCTATTGGCTTTAATATTCACCTGTACGAGTACCGCTTTTTTCCTCTTACCATAATTGTACGTACTAATCACTTCCCCTCCCGTTACTTTATAACGTTTCCGCTTCATTAAAAATTTTATCCTTCCATTATAAAAATCAATCGGAAGTTCGTTGGTAATTATAACTGTATTAGAACGTGCAATGCCGTTGTTTGGCTTGTGAAATACTTCATACACTTTCTGCTTACCATAATCACCGACCAATTTAAATACATTTGTAGAATCGGAATGACTGAGCGGTTGGGCGGAGGTCCAACCGGAATCTTTTTTCTTAAAATTATAAAAAGCTGCCGCCTGATGATTCTGTGCGGATTGTACCGTTAATACGGGATAAGGAGTTTGCTGTAATATTCTGCTTCGATGATTGTGGCCTGCAATGAGCAGGTCCGGATGTTTATTTTTATTGCCTATGGTTGTCCAGCCTTCGGGACCGTCAAAAAAATGTGTTGCAACCAGCCTGTATTTGATCGTGGAATCAGCAAAGCTTTTTTCAAAATCATTTTTTGCCCAATCATAAAATTCCTGTGTAGTCCATTCTTTAGCCAGGATATAAAAGCTTCCCATTTTATAAGAAAAAACTCTTTGCCCTACAATTTTGTTATAAATATTTCTCCACTCTTTTACCTGTACATAGTTTGAGTATCCAATATCATGATTTCCTGTTGTTGTAATCGTTGGTACGCGATACCCTGAAATCCCTTTAAAAAATCTTTCTACACGATTTTTTGCTTCTTCAATACCACACCAGTCTTGTGCAACATTATACAAATGCATATTGTCGCCTGTATTAACTACTAATCTCGGGTTCGTCAAATTATAGAAAGGAGTTAGCCATTGCATAGCCTGAACACTTCCATGCCCCCATTGCAGGCTGGCTTTTCCGCCGGGTTCTACCGCTGAATCGCCTACAATATGTTGATCAGATTGATGAA
>JAEWWO010000071.1 GCA_023396345.1 Bacteroidota bacterium | reverse complement strand
AAACTACCTACACGGCAATGGCTAAAATAATGCCGGTAAAAATAAATTCAGCATTATTATCCAATCCTTATCTTAATTATTCGTATTTTATTACGTTTATTATTTTTCCTGTGATACTTACATTGTTTACATTGTTTGGCACCATATACGCTATTGGATCTGAGTTTCATTATGGCACAACCATTGACTGGATGCAGACTGCAGGTAACAATATAGTGATAGCGCTCAGCGGAAAATTGTTGCTGTACACATTGTTTTATGTAGCCATTGCAATGCTGATGAATATTGCGTTATTTACCATCATTGGTGCTCCATTGAACGGAAGCATGGGTACGCTTTTTCTTTCAGAAGTGTTGCTGGTGTTCAGTTATCAGTCAATAGCAATCGTATTAATAACATTGACGGCTAACTTAAGATTGTCTTTATCGCTGGCAAGCGCCTACTCCATGTTGGCAATTACCTATGCCGGATTTTCTTTTCCTACGTTTGCCATGCCCGCTGTTGCTCAGGTTTTCAGCAGAATATTTCCTGTAAGTTATTGGATAGAAGTTTTTACCGGACAGTCTTTGCGTGCAACTCCGGTATCTGATAGTTTTATGCATTTACTATTCCTGGCATTTTTTGTAATGTTAGGCGTTTTCTTTTTGCCAAGATTAAAATACATTTCTTACAACAAAAAATATTGGGGTAGAATATAAAATGAAAAATATATTTCGTTCGTTGAAATATGGTCTTCTACAAATTGAAAAATATTTTGTAGGAGAGCTAAAAGAAATCTTTCACGATGGCGGTACAATTGTGGTTTTCTTTTTGGCTATGCTTGCCTATCCTGTTATCTATGCTTTGAGCTATGTAAATGAAACAGCCAAAGATATTCCTGTTGCAATGGTTGATTTAAGCCACACTTCTACCAGCCGTAAGCTTGTAAGAATGATAGATGCAACAGAGCAAATTAAAATTGTCCGTGAACTAAACAGTCTGAAAGAAGCCGAAGATTTATATTATAAGAATGAAGTAATGGGCGTGATAATGATAGACAGAGATTTTGAAAAAAATATTTTTAGTGGCAGGCAAGGTGTTGTGAGTGTTTACAGCGATGCGGGACATTTTCTTTTATACAAACAACTATACAGTGGGGCAGTATATGCTGCGCAAACATTGGGCGCCGGCATTGAAGTGAGAAACCTTCTGACAAAAGGTAAAACTATGGAACAGGCACTGGAACAAAGAGATCCGTTAACAACAAAAGTGTACAACCTGTATAATCCAGCCGGTGGCTATGCCACTTTTGTAGTGCCGGCAATTCTTATTGTAATCATACAACAAACACTGTTGTTGGGTATTGGCATTTTATATGGCAAACATAATGAACGGCGCAATTTTCACTACTTGAGAGACGGCATGAAACGTCCGTTTGAAAGCATGAAAATTGTCATTGGACAAACAATGGCGTTTATGCTCATTTATTTAATTACTTCTTTATTGATATTAGGGTTGTTTTATCATCTTGCCGGCTTTCCTGATAAAGGTGGTTTTCTCAAAACCTATTACTTGCTTATTCCCTACCTTGCAACGATATCATTTATGGGCATTGGAATTGGATTATTGTTTCCCAAAAGAGTGTATGCATTACTGTTTATAGTCTTTCTTTCGCCGGTGATATTATTTATCAGCGGTGCTGTATGGCCGGTGGAATCTTTGCCCAAAAGCCTTTATTACATTTCGTATTTTTTGCCCAGCACACCTATGATAAACGCTTTTGTGAGATTGAGAATTATGGATGCAGGATTACATGCCATTAGTAAAGAATACAATATTATGTTGATACAGATGATTGCTTATTTTCTTATTGCAATTTCTATTTACCGTATAAAACTCAGAAAATTGAGGGCTTAAATGACGGAGGATGGGTTGTGAGCCTCTCTAAGAAATAGATATATTTTGCGGAGACGGCGAGATTATTTATTATAGTTTCTTAGAATATCAGAATCTATCATTAAGTATTAAAGCATTGATTATCATACGGTTAATAACTCATTAAATATTTCAAGGTATTCTTTGATATATTAAAAACTGGGTGTAATTTATTTAAAACCTCCCAGAATGATTATCAAACGTAACATTATTTTCTCGTTAGAAAACAGAAAAAAAGAAGGTGAACCTATTACTGTAAACGTTCCTATACGCATGCGATTAATCTATCGGAAAGAGAATAGATTTTTCAACCGGATATCGTATTGACGCCGATAAATGGGATGCATCCAAACAAAAAGTAAAGAACGGTTGCACTAACAAACTAAAACAAACAGCTTCAGAAATAAACACCGACCTATTAAATTATCAAACATCATACATAATATCTTTAAGGAATATGAAGTTTTAGAAGTCATCCCTACTGTAGAGCAAGTGAAAGCAGCGTTTAACAGTAGGCTGAAAAGAGAGAAAGAAAAAGCACTACAAGAAATTGATAATATATTTGAAATTGTCTTTAATGATTTTGTCAGAGATTGTGGCAGGCAAAACAACTGGACAGTTGCTACACATCAAAAATTTGCTGCCACCAGAAACCACCTTGCTGATTTCAAAGCTTATTTATCTTTCAATGATTTAGATGAAGCAGGACTTGCGGATTATGTATATTTTCTTCAAAATGAAAAGCAGCTGCGTAACAGCACCATAGGTAAGCAACTCGGTTATCTTAAATGGTTTCTTCGTTGGGCAATGAAAAAGAATTATCCAGTCAATAATGCCTTTATGACTTTCAAACCTAAGCTTAAACAAACACAGAAAAAAGTAATATTTTTAACGTGGCCTGAACTAAATAAATTCAAAGACTTTACCATAGCTGCAGATATGCAACATTTAGAGCGTGTAAGAGATATCTTTCTTTTTTGCTGCTTTACCGGTCTAAGATATTCTGATGTCTATAATCTGAAGCGCAGCGATGTAAAAAAAACACATATCGAAATTACCACCATAAAGACCTCCGACAGTTTAATAATCGAGTTAAACAAATACAGTAAAGCTATTTTGGATAAGTATAAAAAGATTCCTTTTGAAGACAACAAAGCCTTACCCGTTATCTCCAACCAAAAAATGAATGATTATATCAAGGAGTTGGCAAAGCTTGCAGAAATAGATGAGCCGGTAAGAGAAACCTACTACAAAGGCAATCAGCGCATAGATGAAGTAACGCCTAAATACGAATTGCTGAGTACACATGCAGGCAGAAGAACATTTATCTGCAATGCGCTGTCTTTGGGTATACAGCCGCAGGTAGTTATGAAATGGACTGGACATAGTGATTACAAAGCCATGAAGCCTTACATAGACATCGCAGATGACATTAAAGCCAATGCTATGGACAAATTCAATCAATTATAATCTTTATCAATATTACTCATGAAAAATTATAAACTTGCTGATTTTTTGCCTAAAATAAAAAAATTGAATGCTATATATGCAAACATTATTAGCAATAAGAGATTAAATTATGAAGAGCAGAGATTCATTACGTTGTACTATGAGCAATACAGTAATAT
>JAEWWO010000063.1 GCA_023396345.1 Bacteroidota bacterium | reverse complement strand
CCAAACTTCATTCCCGCTGCAACACGAAATCCTTTTGACGGCTTTTCTGCATTTGCGGCGTAACGGAGTTCCACAGGAGCTTCTAAATATTGAGTTACTATTTTATATTTATCAAAGTGTCTTTGATTGGAAACATCTGTAATGGCAATTTTACCTCCGCTGACACTTGGTTCTTTCAAGCCCCAGTCTACTCTGTTGAAAAATACATTACCTGCACTGTAGCCCGCCCCCAATCCAACACTCATGTTGGGATTACTTTTAAAGGGAATATCGTACATAAATGCTACGTTCACCTCTCTGTTAAACTTTGAGGCTGGTTGTTCTAAACCTTCTGCTCCCGACCATCCCAAATAACCCAATTGTATCATTAAATGATCGTTGGCTCTTTTACTAAGGTCTACTTTTGGTCTGTTGTTTTCTCTTTCCTGTCTGGCGCGCTGTCTGGCATTGTCTTGCAAAGCGGCATCTACAACCGATGGTACGCTATCAATTCTTAAAGAATCTGTTTGTGCTTGTACCTGATTAAAGAGTACAAAACTAAAAATGGCAGCCAAAACGCTGAAGAATTTTTTTGTCATTTCTCAAAATATTTAATAACTGTAACACAGTTAGTCAGCAAATGTATAATAAAAGCCCAAATTATTGTAGTTAATTTTCTTAAAAAGATTTGTAACTGGTATAAATCGGGATTGTTGCTGCTGAGTTTTGGATTCGTTTAGTTGTGGGGTTGTGGAAAAAATTTATCATTTATCATTAACCATTAATAATTGTTCTTTGTCGGTTCATTGATTAAAATCATTTTATTATCACGGCTAAACAAAGTAAATTTGCGCAGCAATTATTAATTCTCCACAGAATAATTTCTTTATATTATATGAATCATTCAGTTTATATTTTCACGCCGGATGTAAAAAGCGGAAAGTCACTGGTAAGCTTTGGCGTAATGCAAATGGTTATGCGCCGCACCACCAATGTGGGATACTACAAACCCATTATTGAAGAAAAAAATAAAAAAGATAACCACATTGAAACAATGATAAGCCACTTCAACCTGAACATGAAGTACGACGAGGCTTATTCTTTTACCAGAAACGAAGTACTGGAATATAAAAATGCAGGCAAAACAGAAGAGCTGTATGACACCTTTATCAATCATTACAAAAAACTGGAAGAAAGGTTTGATTTTGTATTGATAGAAGGCATGGACAATTTTGAAGACAAAACATACTTTGAATCAAGCCTCAACGGTTTCCTGGCCAAAAGCCTGAACATCCCGGTATTGCTGGTTTTCAGAGACAATCATGATACGTTGGAAGATCTGGTACACCACATTGTGGTGGAAAACGCCATGTTGCAGGAAAAGGAAATTAAAGTAATCGGAAGTTTTGTAAACAAAACCGACAAGGACACAAAAACAGTAAAAAAAGCAGTTGCAGAAAAATTGGGCGAAGAGGTTTTGCTAACCGTTTTCCCGGCTCACAATGAGCTGGCAAGACCAACCATCAGAGAAATTGCCGATGCCACAGAAGCTAAATTTCTGTTTGAAGGCAAATCTAAAGAAACCATTGCCCGACACTCTGTTGCCGGAGCCATGCAACTACACAACTTTCTTACCCGTCTGGAAGAAGATGCGGTGATTATTTTGCCCGGAGACCGCTCAGACCTGATTGTAGGCGCATTGCTGGCGAATATGTCATCCAGCTATCCGCGTGTAGCAGGACTTTTATTAAGCGGCGGTCTTACTCCCGAAAAATCTATTCTGAATATCATCAACGGTTTTGAAAATACCGTGCCCATTATGAGCGTGTCCACCGGTACTTTTGAAACCATAACTAAAGTAAACGCTATCAATCCGAAACTTTATCCTGAAAATAAAAGTAAAATAAAAATGCTGCTCGATCTATTTGAACAGCATGTAGATGAAGAAGCGCTTCAAAACAAAATTGCCTCGTTTAAAAGTGAAGGCATTACGCCAAAAATGTTCCAGTATCAAATGATTAATACGGCTCGCAAAGCGCAAAAACACATTGTACTTCCCGAAGGAAATGATGAAAGGGTGCTTACCGCAGCCTCTCAACTGGCAGAAGATGAACTGGTGCATCTGACAATTCTTGGCAATCCGTCTGACATTAAAGACAAGGTAAATAAACTGCGTTTGCCATGGGATGATAAAAGAATCAATATTATTAATCCGTCCGACAGTCCTAAGCTGGAGGAATATGCCAACACTTTGTATGAACTGAGAAAGGCAAAAGGCATGGACGAAACACAGGCGCACGACCTGATGCTGGATGTTTCTTATTTCGGTACAATGATGGTGTACAAAGGAGATGCTGACGGAATGGTTTCCGGTGCTATGCACACCACGGCACATACCATTCGCCCTTCTTTACAATTTGTAAAAACAAAACCCGGCGTAAAAACAGTTTCTTCGGTTTTCTTTATGCTGCTCGACGACAGAGTGTTGGTATATGGCGACTGTGCGATTGTTCCTAACCCTTCGGCAGAAGAACTGGCAGAAATTGCAATCTCTTCGGCAGAATCAGCAATTGCATTTGGCATAAATCCCAAGGTTGCTCTTCTTTCCTACTCTTCCGGTTCTTCGGGTAGTGGCGAAGATGTAGAAAAAGTACGCCAGGCTACAGCAATAGTTAAAGAAAAAAGACCCGAACTGTTGGTAGAAGGTCCTATTCAGTACGATGCAGCGGTAGACCCCAAAGTGGGCAAAAGCAAAATGCCCGACTCTCCCGTAGCAGGACAGGCAAATGTGCTTATTTTCCCTGACTTAAATACAGGCAACAACACATACAAAGCCGTACAAAGAGAGTCCGGCGGATTGGCTATTGGTCCCGTTTTGCAGGGATTGAAAAAACCTGTAAACGACCTTAGCCGCGGCGCTACCATTCCGGATATTTACAACACGGTAATCATCACAGCTATTCAGGCAGAAAATAATTAACCCTAAATCAAAAATTATAATTCACAATAAATGGACATTTTAGTAATCAACTCAGGTAGTTC
>JAEWWO010000058.1 GCA_023396345.1 Bacteroidota bacterium | reverse complement strand
CTCCCGGACATATACAGTACACCAGAAACATGGTTACAGGAGCTTCCAATGCAGATTTAATTATTATTTTAATCGACGCACGCAATGGAGTGATAGAACAAACAAAACGTCATTCTATCATTGCTTCCTTATTAAATATTCCGCATGTTGTTGTGGCTATCAACAAAATGGATTTGGTAGAATATTCCGAAGAAAAATTCAACGAGATTAAAGAGGATTATCTGAAAGTGGCATCAGCATTGAATTTAAAAGACATACAGTTTATTCCTATCAGTGCTTTGGATGGAGATAACATTGTAGATAAATCAGAAAAAATGAACTGGTACACCGGCACAACTTTAATGAATTTGCTGGAAACAGTAGAACTGCAAAGTACCATCAACCTGAATAATGCACGCTTTCCTGTACAATTGGTACTGCGCCCTCAAACAGAAGACCTACACGATTATCGCGGTTATGCAGGCAAAGTAGAAAGTGGAATTTTTAAAAAGGGCGACAAAGTAATTATTTATCCTTCTGAAATAGAAGCAACGGTAAAAGCTGTTGAGTTAAACAACGAAGAAGTAACAGAAGTGTTTGCGCCACAAAGTGCTGTAGTACTTCTTGAAGAAGATGTAGACATTAGTCGCGGAGATTTAATCGCTAAAAAAGACGAACAATTAAAAGTAGGAAATGAAATTGATGCTCTTCTTTGCTGGATGGATGAAAAACCTATGAAAGCCGGAAACAAATATCTGTTACAACACAACAGTAAAGTAGTTACCGCAATCGTAAAAGAAATAAATGAAAAGATTGATGTAAACACGCTGGAAAGACAGCAGGATGTCAACACAGTTGAACTGAATGAAGTTGTATCTGTTCGTCTGAAAACCTCATCACCACTTGCTTACGACAGCTATCAGGAATTACGCGATACTGGCGGTGCTATACTCATAGACCAGACAAGTTTTGTAACCGTAGGAGCAGTATTATTCAAATAAAATAAGAGTACAACAAAATAAAATCGACAAAAGGATTTTTTATAAACTAATAGTCTATAAAATAAATAGAGTAAATGATTCAACAAAAAGGAAAAGTATATCTTACAGGAGCCGGACCGGGAGATCCGGAACTAATAACGCTAAAGGCTGTAAGGCATATACAATCGGCAGATGTTATTCTTACCGATCGTTTGGTAAGCGATGAGATTATTAGTCTGTATGCCAATGACAACGCCGTAATTATATATGTAGGCAAAGATGGGTGCAATAAAGAAAAATCAGTTTCGCAGCAGGAAACAAATGAGCTGATTGTAAAGTATGCATTGCAAGGCAACAAGGTTGTTCGATTGAAAGGAGGTGATGTAGCTTTCTTTTCTAATGTACTGGACGAATTGACTGCACTTCAAAAAAATAATATTGAATATGAAATTATTCCCGGCATTACCTCTGCTTCGGGAGCTTCTGCATATTCTGGAATACCGCTCACAGCAAGAGGTTACAGCAAGGGAGTTCGTTTTTTAACCTATTCAAAAGAGAAAGAAAACGATATTGCTTACTGGAAAGAACTCGCTGAAACTGACGATACGCTTGTGTTTTACATGACCGGACAAATATGGAACACACTTGCTCAACACTTCATAAACAACAATGTAAACAGCTTAAAAAAGATGGCAATTATTGAGCAGGCTACAACACCTTGTCAAAAAGTATTTGTCTATGATTTTAATGAATTGAAAACTCAAAATTTAAAACGTGTATTTGTTTCTCCGTCACTTGTTATTATTGGCGATGTAGTCAATCTTCACGAACAATTTGGCTGGAAAGAAAATGCACATAAAAACGAAAACTATTTTAAATCTCCTAATAAAAATGCTGTAGAATTACAGAAAAACAATCTGCAATCTGCATGGAACAAAGACGTATGTTAACAGATCAAAAATTAGAAAATTTCAAAAGCTTTATTGCCACCGCAACTCCGGAAGAACTCATCTGGATGAACGGTTTTATATCGGGAAAACTATCTGCAAACGGTTTTTTAGATTCCTCTGCAAGTCTTGCTACTACTGTGCCAGCAACGAACACTAAGCTTACAATTATTTACGGAACAGAAACCGGAAATGCAAAAGCTTTAGCTACAAAACTCGCCGCAGACGGTAAAAAAAGCGGACTTAAAATAAAGCTCTCTCCTGCTGAAACTTATAAAATAAAAGACTTTGAAAAAGAAGAAAATGTTATCATCGTCATCAGTACACAGGGAGATGGTGAGCCTCCGTTATCTGCCATCAAATTCTATAAAGCATTGCACGAGGATTCTTTAAAACTGAATAATATTAAATATGGTGTACTCGCTCTCGGCGATAGCTCTTATCCCCTCTTTTGTCAGGCAGGTACAGACGTAGATACACAATTGCAATTGCGCGGAGCAGAAAGAATATTCCCTCTGCAAAAATGTGATGTAGATTATGAAAATGATGCTGTCAGCTGGTTTCAGCAGGCAGTAGGTCAATTACAAAATATTCCGACAAATGTTACTACAACAGCTCCTAAAAAAACTTCCGGAAGAAAAAATTACAAGGGCGTTGTTAATGTAAATATCAATTTAAACGATGAGGGCTCTAATAAAAAAACGCATCATATAGAAATAGAAGCAGAAGGACTGGAATATACGCCCGGCGATGCTATTGGTATTGTACCCAACAATAATGCAAATGCTATAGAAGAAATTCTTTCTTATGAAAATGGTATTTTAAAAGGAGAAAAAATCACATGGTGCGATAGTGAATATCAGATTGAAGACTTATTAAAAAATAAAGTTCAGATAAACTATCTGCCGGAAAGAGTTGTAAAAAAATATGCAGAAACTGTAGAGCAGGAAATTCCGGAAACAAGAATTGATTATAATGATTTGTTGAAAATATATCCGCCTGCCAACAAAGAAACTTTACTGAAAACTATAGCCTTACTGGAGCCTATTACACCACGACTGTACAGCATAGCTTCTTCATTAGAAGCTGCTGAAGATGAGGTACACCTTACCGTTGCGCTGGATAGATTTGTGATAAATGAAGAAGAAAAGAAAGGGCATTGTTCCGATTTTCTGTGTTGTTTGCAGGAAGGAAATGAAATTGAGTTTTATGTGCATGCTAATAAATTGTTTCGCCTACCCGCTGAAGATGAAGATATCATTATGATTGGTCCGGGTACCGGCATCGCACCTTTCCGTGCATTTTTGCAGGAAAGAGATGCACAGGGTGCAAGCGGCAAAAACTGGTTATTCTTTGGAGATCAGCATTTTACCACAGATTTTTTGTATCAGACAGAAATACAATCCTATCTTGAAACAGGCGTCCTTACTCATTTTAACGGAGCATTCTCCCGTGATCAAGAGTTTAAAATTTATGTACAACACAAAATGATGCAACATGCTCAGGAACTTTACAACTGGCTCGAAAACGGAGCACACATCTATATTTGCGGCGCAAAAGATCCAATGAGTACAGATGTACACAATGCACTGATAGCAATTGTTGCAGAGCAAAAAGGAGTTGACGAGAGTATTGCAGTCACCTATCTAGAAGAGCTAAGAGAAAAAGGAAGATATCATGTAGATGTGTATTAAAGTGAATTGAAAATGGAAAATGGAAAGTGGAAAATGACAAGAAATTACAAATAATAAATTATTTAAAAAATATGGAAAGTCCGGTTGAAAAAATAAAAAAAGAAAGTCAAGGATTAAGAGGTACGCTTCTTGAAAGCTTAGCCGATGAACACACAGGTGCTATTCGTGATGATGATACACAGTTGGTTAAGTTTCATGGAATGTACCAGCAGGATGATCGAGACAAAAGAGAAACACGTGCTGAAAAGAAACTGGAAAGATTATATTCCTTCATGATTCGTCTGCGTTTACCGGGAGGTTTTCTTACCGCCGAGCAATACGAAAGTCTGCATCATATAGCCGGTAAATATTCTACAGGAACAATAAAAATTACCACCCGACAAACTATACAGTTGCACGGCATTTTAAAAAGACACGCCAAACCTGCACATCAGGAGTTCAATACAATGAAGCTCGATTCTATTGCTGCCTGTGGTGATGTAAACAGAAATGTTACAGCCTCTGCACATCCGCAGGTTTCTCCGGTTCACGAAGAAGTTTATCAGTACGCACATCATATCAGCGATTTGCTTTTACCAAAAACAAAAGCGTATTACGAAATTTTTGTAGGCGACGAAAAACTTGTTGATAGCAAACCGGAAGATCCTCTGTATCAGGACAGATATCTTCCTCGTAAATTTAAAATTGGAATAGCAATTCCGCCAATGAATGATGTTGATGTTTTAGTAAATGATCTGGCGTTGATTGCTATTGTAGAAAACAATCAACTTATCGGATACAATGTTGCCGTTGGTGGTGGAATGGGCACTACACATGGCAATCCTGATACCTATCCAAGACTTGCTTCTATGTTTGGCTATGTAGATAAAGAAAACATAGATAAAGTAGCTTTTGAGATAGCCACAACGCAAAGAGATTACGGCAACAGAAGCGACAGAAAATTTTCAAGAGTAAAATATACACTTGATAAAATGGGCGTTGATGTATTTAAAAAAGAAGTAGAAAAAAGAAGCGGCATAGCATTCGGTGAAGCCAAACCTTTTGAGTTCAACACAAGAACAGACTCGTACGGATGGCATCAAAACCACGAGGGTAAATGGTTCTACACAGTATTTATTGAAAACGGTAGAATTCTTGATGATGAAAATATACAGTTCAAATCTGCTTTTCTTGAAATAGCAGAAGCTAAAAAAGCTGACTTTCGTTTTACCTGCAATCAGAACTTAGTAGTGAGTAATGTAAGCGAACAGGATAAAGCGTGGGTAGATGAAGTATTGAAAAAATATAATGTACAACAGGTTACTGACAACTCTTCTGTCATCAGAAAATCTGCTATGGCCTGTGTAGCCCTGAATACATGCGGGTTAGCGCTGGCAGAAGCACAACGTTACATGCCTTCATTTCTTACCAAAGTTGAAGAACTGTTACAGAAACATCAACTGGAGCAGGAAGATATTTCTATCAGAATGACCGGCTGTCCTAACGGATGCGCAAGACCTTACATGGCTGAAATAGGATTGGTGGGTACATCTTTAGGACATTATAATCTGATGATTGGTGCTGATGCTTTAGGCTTCAGACTCAATAAACTTTACAAAGAAAATCTTGATGAAGCACAGATACTATCTGAATTGGATACTTTGTTCAGTGCGTATGCATCTGAAAGAAATCAAAACGAAAGCTTTGGCGATTATGCACAAAGAAAATGGTTGAACTAATTAAAACAACAAAAATGAGCAGTAAAAATTTCATAAAAAAAATATACAAACAACATACACATGTAAACGGTAATCTGCCCGACAGAGAACTTTCATTTCAGTTTATTGAAAAATTGTTTGAATTTTTATTTATTCCAAAAACGGGCGTAAACCGCACAGAGATTGACATTGAGAAAGGATTATATTCTTTACAAAACCATCTTACCACACTCATTTACGAAGTAACCAATGATGGCAATAAATCGCAGAAAGCAGCAGAAAAGTTTTTTTCTGAATTGCCTTCTACATATGATTTATTGCTAAAAGATGCAGAAGCATTTGTAAAAAACGATCCGGCAGCATTAGGCATTGTGGAAGTATTTAACTCATATCCGGGTTTCTTTGCCATTGCTGTGTATCGCATTTCGCACTTACTCTGGCAGGAAGATACCAAGATACTTCCGCGTATGTTTACAGAATATGCACACAGCAAAACCGGCATAGATATTCATCCCGGTGCAACTATTGGCAAAGGTGTATTCATAGATCACGGCACCGGTGTTGTAATCGGAGAGACTTCTGTAATCGGCAACAATGTAAAAATATATCAGGGTGTAACAATAGGAGCATTTAATTCTTCTAATGGTGAATTAAAAAGACATCCTACTATAGAAGATAATGTTATACTCTATTCAGGCGCAGCTATTTTAGGTGGTGAAACCATTATAGGAAAAGACAGTTTAATTGGAGCAAATGTTTGGGTTACTTATTCTGTTCCTGCCAAATCACTTGTGTTTCACAAAAGCGAAGTTGTGGCTAAAGGTAAGTTCTCGCATCAGGAAGCAGTGGCTGATATCCTACAAAACAATCAATAAAATTTATGCAGCACGGTCATAAAAATTACGCAGATCAAAACAGTTTATTCCCGGTATTTCTTAAGCTTGAAAAACTAAAAATATTACTGATAGGCGGCGGAAACGTAGGAGTAGAAAAGCTTTCAGCAATTATAAGAAATTCTCCGCATACAAAAGTACACGTTGTAGCATTGGCAATCGATGAACGGATAAAAGGAATACAAAAAGCACATCCGGCAATCACTACAGAAATAAAAGAATACAATGCCGCAGACTTAGATGGGTATGATTTAATTTTCTCTGCCGTAAATGACCAAAATCTTTCAGCACAAATAGCAGCAGATGCCAAAGCTAAAGAAATACTCATTAACGTGGCTGACAAGCCCGAACTCTGCGATTTTTATCTGAGTTCTATTGCCGCTAAAGGCAGCCTGAAGATAGCTATTTCAACCAATGGAAAATCGCCCACATTTGCCAAAAGATTAAAAGAAATTATTTATGATGCCATCCCCGATGAAACAGAAGATACACTGGATAATCTTGATGAAATCAGAAATAAATTAAATGTCAATTTCAGTGATAAAGTACAGCGGTTAAATAAAATTACATCGGAGCTCGCTGTAAATCCCAATTTAGAAATAGAAGAAATAAAATCTACAATCAAATGGAAAACCATTGCCTGGCTTAGCCTGGGAGCATTTGTATTTATGATTGTGGGCTATATTTTATTTTCTTACATTCCGGTTAAGGAATTGGGAGAAGAAATTACTGTTCTTACATCCACATTAGATAAAGCTTTTTACTGGATGATTTTAGTGGGATTTCTTGCCCAAATGGTAGACGGTGCGCTGGGTATGGGATATGGCGTAACTTCAACGGCTGCATTATTAAGCATAGGTGTGCCTCTTCCGGCTATAAGCGGGAGTATTCACACAGCAGAAATGTTTTCGAGCGGAGCATCAGGCTTTAGTCATTATAAGTTTGGTAACATCAATAAAAAATTATTGAAGCTCCTGATTATTCCCGGTGTATTAGGTTCTGTCGCCGGCGCAATATTACTTTCAAAACTGGGCATTACCTATGCCAACATAGTAAAACCGATACTGGCGTGTTATACCATGATACTGGGCATACGTATATTGTACAATGCATTTAAAAAAGGCAGAAAAAAGAAAAAAGTAAAACGTGTAGGCTGGCTTGCACTGGCGGGCGGTTTTCTCGATTCGTTTGGCGGCGGCGGCTGGGGACCTTTAGTTACAAGTACATTAATTTCCAAAGGAAAAACACCCCGCTATGTAATAGGTACAGTAAGCCTTTCAGAGTTTTTTGTAACTTTTGCAAGTGCTATTACTTTCTTTACTTTTTTAGGATTAAGTCACTGGCAGGTGATTTTGGGGTTAATCATTGGTGGATTAATTGCTGCACCACTTGCAGCAAGACTTGCCGGCAAACTACCTCTTAAAACTATGTTTATTGGTGTAGGGACACTGGTTATCATCTGGTCTCTAAACATCTTATTCAAGACGATATTTTAAGTAGGAATGCGCCATGTGGCGCATTCCCATACAAATAATTCGCAGATAAAATAATGTGCCCAAGGCGCATTATTACAATGTAAACTTATATCCCATTCCTCTTACTGAGTGGAAATAGCGTGGGTTTCGGGTATCTTCTTCAAAATATTTTCTGAAGCTTAAAATAAAATTATCAATCGTACGCGTGGATGGGTATACGTTGTAGCCCCATACTACCTGTAGAATTTTTTCGCGCGTAACCACATCATTTTTATTTTCAAATAAAAGCTTCAGCAACATTGCTTCCTTCTTGCTTAAATCAATTTTCTTTCCTTCCCAGTTTACAGCTTCCTGCGCATTAAAGTTTACCTTATTTTTACCAAAGACAAATTCATCTCCGATTGTTGATTCCTTATCCTGCATTTTTTTATTCTTCTCAATCAACTTGCTCACACGCAATAAAAGTTCCTCCAGATCAAAAGGTTTGGTGATATAATCATCAGCACCTTTTCTTAATCCAAGCACTTTATCAGAAGTGGTATTTTTTGCACTAAGCATTAATATGGGCACTTCTGCATTCTGAAGACGAATACTTTCCGTAACACTTATACCATCCATTTCCGGAAGCATAATGTCCATAATTATTACATCGAAATATTCACTCTGCGAGGCTTTCAGCGCCTGCAATCCGTCATAAGCTGAGGTTACTGAATAACCTTCCATCTCCAGATTTAACTTCAATGCCTCATGCATGTTTTCTTCATCTTCTACCAACAAAACATTTGCTTTATATTCTTTAAGCATATCTTCTATTTTTTTAATAGTGGAAAGTTAATAATAAAAATTGTTCCTTTGGGTGAATTGTCGTCTATTGATATGGTACCGTTCAGGTCTTTTACAATTTTTTTACACAAGTACAGGCCCAGCCCCGTTCCTTTTGTTTTTCTTACTGCTTCATCTCCTACTCTGTAAAATTTATTAAAGATTTTATTTTTCTCTTTGTCAGAAATACCGTTTCCTTCATCAGTTACAGTAAGCTTTGCATAACCATGTGATTGATTTAATTGCAGGGAAATAGAACTGTCTACAGGGGAATATTTAACGGCATTATCCAGCAAATTACTCACAAGCAAACTTAACAACAACTGTTCTCCTTTAATAAATAAATTTTCTTCCACCACATGTATTATATCTCTTGCAGGGAAGCGCCTTCTGAAATCTTTCACTACTTCAAGAACAACTTTACTCATATCCAGCGACTCCAACTGTACTACGTAGCTGCCACTTTCAAGCTGAGAAGACAACAGTATATTATTGGTAAGCGTATGCAGTCTGGACGTTTCAATTAAAGTATTATTGATAAGCTTTTGCTGCATTTCTTCGGGTAATTTTCTTTTTTGCAAAGTTTCCAGATTTAACTGCGACACAGCAATTGGCGTTTTCAGTTCATGTGTAATTGCCATCATAAAGTTTTGTTGCTGTTGTGCAAACCTGAATTGCTTTCTTGTATGACGATAGAGAAAAAGTGCTCCGAATATAATCAGAAAAAAAGACACAATACCTTCACCTTTGTATTGAAAAGATTTTCTGTCGCGTGCATCTTCCAGCATTAGAATTTTTTCTACAAACTCCGGGTCCTCTTTTGATATTTGCAGCAAACGAAATTCATACATCATTTGATTCTGCATTTCCAATGAAATGAACCAAAAGATTAATGCTGCCAACACATACAGCAACCATACCCAAAAAATGATATTAATAAAGGAAAGCCTGTGTTTTCTAAACAGATTAATCATTATGTACAAAATCTTGAATAGTTTCGTTTACACTGTCCGGATCTTCCAGCATACCCATGTGCGCTACCTCAGAAAGAATTTTTATATACGTTTCATCTGCCAGATATGTTTGAGGCAATACGGCTTCCAGCTTTGCAGACTGATCTTCTTCTCCCAAAATAAACAATACAGGCACTTTAGCGTTTTTAAGTACGTGAGTAGTATCTTTTCTGTTAATCATAATTTCCGTAAAACGCACAATTGACCTTTCTTCTATTTCTTTAAAATTATCTACCAGCGCATTGATTTCTGTTTTTAGTTTTGTTTGATTTTCTTCGGTGAACAACCCGGGAACCATTGTATTTACAAAAGGTTCGCTACCGTATTTTTGAACAGACTCGATAGTCTTTCGGCGGTTTTCTTTTTTTGCATCGTCGTCGGCAGAAGCGTGAGAATGAATTAAACCAAATCCATGCAATTTATCAGGATATTTCTCTGCAAATGCAAGAGTAATATAACCTCCCATAGAATGTCCTAGCAGATAAACTTTATCCAGTTGTTCATTTTCTATGACTGCATAAACGGCATCGGCAAAATCTTCTGTAGATTTTAGTTCTTCATTGTATTCCGATTGTCCTGCACCGGGCAAATCAGGCAATAAAACAGTAAAGTGCTGTTTCAGAAATTCCGTCTGTAAGTCAAATACCGTGCTGTTTTCAGGATATCCATGAACCAATACAATTGTTTTATTTCCTTTACCTTGTTTATTATAAAAAATATTTTTCCCTTTAAATGAAGTAATCATAATTAAACTATTTAATACAGAACATTTGATGAATGAATAATAAAGATAGTGAAATAATCTGTTTATTTTTTCTAAACTATTTCAGAAAAAATATAGATAAAAATATTTATTATCTAAATTTTTAGTGTAAATTTGGGAAAGGATAGCTAATAACCAACTTATACTGAAAAAAATTAATAGAATAAAATTGGTAACTTTTTTTCGAGACAAAAATAGTGTCTTGAAGGCTCATAACTTTGTAAATGATAAAATACTGATTAACTGTTTTGATCTGCAGTAAATAATAGTTAAGATGTATAAATTAAAAAAATATTAAATTTTCAAAAAATGAAAAAACTAAAATTAAACCTTCAAAATATGGAAGGTGCAGAAGTTCTTAGTAGAGAACAATTGAAAACTATTATGGGAGGTGAATTTGGAAGCGCAAATAATGGTACAGGAAATTGTACTTCGGAATGTTATGGTGCATGGAATTATGAAACGATGACAAAACCAATCTTAGGATCTGTGTCAATTCCTGAATGCAATGACACTTACAGAGGAGCTTGTAGATCTAGTTATCCCGAAGCTCATGGTGCAAGTTGTGGTTGCTCATAAAAATCAAAATAAGCATTACTATTCGTTTGTTATTTTTACCAAATAGTAATGCTTAATACGAGCTGTAAAGAAAATTTTAAACAACCTTCAAAAATATTTCTTTAAATGATTTGGAAAAATTATTGACTGAAAATTAATACTCAATTCTGTGACATTTACATTCTGCATTCAATATACATATTATAATTCCTTCTTCTTACCCGCGGCATGGTATAAACTTGCATATCTGTACACCATTAATATCACAAATGGAATTAAGGCAAAGTTCATATGCTGAGGTAAAAAGAACCAGCCTAATAGAAGTATAAGATTCAATATTAAAACACAGAGCCAGTAAGTACGCAATCCATTTCGTGTACGGTTTGGAATAAATGCAACAATGATGTTCAGCGGCACAGCCCACAATAAATTGTAATTATTATTGCAACTTTCATGATCGGTAAAAAACCACATGAATAAAAGCAGTAAGCCCATTGCTCCGGTAACAAACAACAAGAATCCATCCAATACATTTACAACAAAGGCATTGTTTCTTTTAAAGAAATAAATCAAAAATAAAATAATTGAAAATATCAATATAGTTATAAACGGCACATAGTAATTAGACTGTTTTATATCATCGCCATGCACAATAATTCTTTTATCCTGTACAATCGGTTGTCCGTTGTAAACCGTACCATCAAAGGCGTTCATCAAAAACTCGGGCAAAAACATTCCTGTAAAATTATTCATGGCAGTATCAACACCACTTCCCAACAAGATATCTATTCCCAGCTTTGACCATGCCTGATTTTTGCCATTGTCTAAATAATAATGAAATAAATTTCGGGCAGTTGTGCCTTCTTCTATGTATGGTTTCTGTAGTTGGTAACCTTTTAGTTGATTTAGCAATACATCTCTTACTCTGGTAGCACAATTATCATAAATAAAATCGTATTTGTAATAGCGATTTTCTTCCTGAAGATTGTAATTTAAAATTTCAAGAATATTTATTTTTTGCTGTTGTGTAAGTGCTATATCCTGCTGCGACACTCTTCTTTTTGTTATTTGTTATTCATACAAAAAGTCATCAAACGTTTGTACAC